>NZ_BAAAXZ010000076.1:0-31506 GCF_039535865.1 Streptomyces thioluteus | reverse complement strand
CGAGCAGCGGGAGCAGCCAGTGCTGCGGGCAGACCTGTTCGGGCTCGGGCGTCCACGGCGCGGCCGGGCGCGCGTCGGCCGTGCCCATCCGCAGCCGGTGGATCTCGTGGCCGCCGACGGCCGTCACCCAGGCGACGTCCAGCGGGTGGTCCCCGGGCCAGCCCGCGGAGCGGATCGCTCCGGCGACGCCCCAGCGCCGGAACAGCTCCATCGAACGGGGGCCCACGGTACCGACCTTGGGATGGTCGACCCGCCCGTCGCCCGCGTCCAGCAGCAGGAACGGTACGCCCCGATATCTCAGGTCGAGGGCGAGAGCCAGGCCCACCGGCCCGCCACCCACGATCACTACATCCGTCTCCCGTCGGCTCATTCGCCGTCCTCCCTCATCCGTGGGCGTTCTCCCGTCCGAAGACCTCGGCGTAGAACGCCGCGATGTCGGCGACCTGTTCGGGCACCGGCGCACAGGCGCGTACCGCGTCGGCCAGGTGCGCGCAGCGCAGCGCGAGCGCCCGGCGCGCCACGTCCGGGCGCGGTACGGGCGCGGGCACGGCCTCCAGCTCGAAGGTGGGCCCGGCGGTGCGGCCGCGCCGACCGGAGTCCAGGGTGACGAGCAGTTCGCCGAGCGGGCGCATCATGCCCGTCATGACGTCGATGGAGGCGTTCATCAGCTTCGAGCGGCGCAGGCTGGTGTCGGGCCCGGTGCCGAAGTGCTGGACCATCAGGTGCAGCATCAGCGCGTAGGAGCGGTTGAAGAGCCGGGCGACCTCGCGCGCCACCGGGTCCGTGATCGGGTCCTTGGCGGCGTCCGCCGCGCCGAGGGTGGGGTTGCGCAGCACCGGATACGCCGGATCCCAGGGCAGCAGCCGTCCGTGCGGGCCGGGGACGCGCTCGGTGGTGAGCAGTTCGCCGATGCGCAGGAACGTCTCGAAGTGCGAGGTGTCGGAGGGCGCGGCGCCGCCCAGCACCCCGCCCTCGCCCTGCTCGGTGATGAAGTCGACGGCGAACAGGGCGCTGGAGAGGTCGTCCACCTCCAACTGGTAGTCGGGGTGCGCGGTGTTGACGGACTCCCGCATGAAGACGTGGTGTTCGCGCCGCCGCCGCGCCCCTTCTCCACCAGGAAGAGGCCGGGGACGGTCCGCAGCCCCTCGCGGACCGCCGCGTACAGTTCGCTGACCGATCCCCACGCGGTGGTGCGGGGTGTGCCGGGGCCCGCCTCCCGGCCCGGACGGCGCAGCTCCGGGGTGAGACCGGCGGGCTGCTCGACGGCGATGTACCGCTGGACGCTGCCGATGCCCAGCCCCTCCAGGGCGAAGTCGAGGGGTACGGGCAACTGCCCGTTGAGCGTGCCGAAGTCGATCGCCGGGACGTGGAAGGGCTCACCGGTCGCCATGAGGATGTTGTTGACCAGCAGGAAGTGCATCATCTCCTCGCGGGCGACGTTCAGCAGGGCGCCGCGGATCCCGTCGTCGAGCGTGGCGCCGCCCCGGCCGCAGGCGAGCTCCAGCTGCCGGGCCGTCCAGCGTCCGGCGCGCACGTAGGCCAGGCCCGCGCCGTGGGTGGGGACGGAGAAGGCCGCGTACAAGTACTGGAGCATCACGGCCAGTTCCAGGGTGGCCGCCTGCCGCAGGACGGTGTGCAGCTGCCCTCTGGTGGTGATCGGGGGCGGTGCGGCGGGGGACGCGTGCACCGGCAGCGGCGGGCGCGCCAGGGCCTGCCGGTTGCGCAGATAGGCGAGCAGGAGGCGGGCCTTGGGGTCGGTGAGGTCGCGGGTGGGCGGCATGTAGTACGTGCGGTCCTTGTTGCGGGGATCGCACATCTGCCAGGCGAGTTCGGCGTAGGTCTCGACCTTGCAGCGGTCGGCGAGGCTGAAGACCTCGGAGCGCATGAAGGTGGAGGTCTGCTCGTAGTAGGCGAAGACCTCGCGGTGGAGCAGGTCGAAGTCGACCTTCTCGCGCGGGATCCGGTCCAGGTGCCAGTCGTCGGGCAGGACGCGGACGGCCAGCGCGCCGGCGCCCGCCCAGTAGCCCAGCGCGTCCTCGTCGTCGTAGGCGGCCCGGGCCGAGCCGGGGGCGCGGGGGTCGGTGCACGGGACGTCCGCCGGGCCCGCGGAGAGCAGGACCCGGCAGGTGCCCGCGCGTTCGCCGCGCAGCACGAGGACCCCGTGCCCCCGCTCGTCGGTGGTGAGCGCGCACTCCGGCGCGTACGCCTCGCCGTCCGGCGTGCGCACCCCGAGGACCACCGCGTCGCCACAGCGGGCGCCCGGCGCGCCGGCCACCGGATCGGCGGGCAGCGCACGGGGGTTGTGGTACTGGCGGACGCGCACCCCGACGGCCGCCGGGCGCCCGCGCACGTACGAGCGCAGCGGTACCCGCACGGTGTGGTCCCCGCCCCGCGCGCGGTCGCGGTGGTGGAGCACCACCAGCGCGTCGTCGGACTGGACGACGGCCTCCCGCTCGGTCAGCAGCGTCTGCGGACGGCCGTCGGCACCGGTCCGGGTCAGGCACAGCGCCGCGCCGCCGGCCGCGCGCCAGCCGGGGGCGGGGACGGTGACGATCCCGCAGGTCGCGTCCGACGGGTACGCGCCGGCGGGGACGCGGGCGACGAGCGTCCCGTCGGTGGTGCGCAAGTTCCAGCGGGCCCGCGTCGAGCGGCGCGGCCGAGCCGGTGCAGCGGCCCCGGACCGGCCTGCGTCGCACGGCTGGTGACCGGCACCGCGGTGATCATGTCGAGGGCGGCGCGGCCCTCCCGGACGTCCGCGGTGAGGTGGCGCAGCGGGGAGCCGGGGACCGGGACGAGGAGCCGGCCGGCCGGGTAGGTGCGCAGCTCCTCGGCGTGCCAGGGCGCGATCGTGCCCCGCACGCGCCACTGGCCGGGTGAGTCGGGGGGCCGGGGGCGAGGCCATGTCGTCCAGCGCGAGGCGGACGACGATCCCGTCCGCCCCGTCCTCCGCCGCGGCGCGCAGGGCGCGCACCGCGGCGGAGTCGATGCCGTCGAGCCACTCGGCCTCGTCCCGGGCGACCACGAACTGGTGGACGGCGCTGTAGCGCAGCCAGTCGGCGAGGACGTGCTCGCCGACGTCCGCGACGCGGGCGAAGGAGGTCCAGCGCGGAGGCTGGAAGCCGGTGACGCCGCCGGTGAACAGATAGCCGTCGTCGTGCGAGCGGCCGAGCCTGCCGAAGCAGAAGCGGCCGCACATCAGCGCCATGGTCCACCGGGAGGCCGGGTCCAGGTCGAAGACCCGGGCCCGGTTGACGGTGGTGCGCAGGTAGGGGTTGTAGTGGCCCCAGACGTCGACGCTGCGGCCGACGAGCGGGTCGGCGGGGTCCGGCCGGCCGTCCGGACCCTCGACGGCGGTGACGCGGGCGTCGAGCAGGAAGTGCCCGTTGCCGTCGAAGTTCCAGCCCATGGGCGCGCTGAACGCCCCGTCGGCGCACGGTTGTCCGGCGCTGTCGAAGCGCGGGCCGCGCCGGTGCAGCCAGGCGTGGTACTCGGCGGCCGGCCGGTCCGTGGGGAACGGCGCGGGGGCGGGGCCGTCGTCGGTGAGGGCGGTGTTGGTCGCGAGGTCGTTGAGCCCGCTGCGCGGCCCGGTGGGCAGCCGGGTCGTCGCCACGCCCGCGAAGTGCAGCCGGGGCAGGTCGAAGACGCTCATCGCAGGACCCCCTCCGCGCGGTCGCGCCCGCCGGATATCCGCACCGTGCGGGCGCCCGGGACGTAATGGACGAGCGCGTTGACGGCGTCGAGCGCGGAGGCGATCGCGCCCTCGATCCAGGCGGGCGCGGCCGAGCAGTGCTCGCCCGCGAAGAACAGCCGGCCCACCGGGCGGGCCGCGCGGCGCCGCTCCTCCTCGCACTCGGCGGCCGACTTGCCCCAGCGGGTGGCGCAGCCGACGGACCGGCGGGAGTGGCCCCAGGCGGCGCTGGTGGCGCCCAGCACCATGCCGGGTTCGCGCAACCGCGGGTGCGCGATGGCGAGTTCGTCGAGGACGACGCGGTGCCGCCGGCGGGCCGACAGCCGGCCGAGCCGCTCGGCCTCGTCCCCGATGGTGTAGCTGGCCAGCAGCGCGGCCCCGCGCCCCGGGGACCCGTCCACGGGCGGGTAGTACGTCTGGCGGATCAGCCCTCCGGTGAACGACGCACCGCCGCGGATGCCCTCGTCGTGCCAGAAGGGCTCCCGGCAGTGGAGGGCGACCTTCGTCGCCGGGCAGTAGACCACGTCGTCCAGGACGGCGCGCTTGTCGTCGTCGAGGCCGCGCAGGCGCATCGTCCGCAGGGCCGGGAAGGGCACGGTGCACACGACGAAATCGGCTCGCCGGACGGTCGCGCGGGCGCCGCCGCGGATCCTGACCAGCACCCCGTCGTCCCGTACGTCGATTCCGGTCACGCGACGCCCGCACTGGATCCGGCCCTTCAGCCGGGCGGCCAGCCGGCCGGGGAGCTGGTCCATGCCGCCGTCCAGGCGCAGCAGGGCGGGGCTGGTCTCGGTGAGGATGTCGTCGAGGAAGCTGTTGAGGCGTCCGCTGCACCCGGAGCGGATGTCCGGGTGGGCGGAGAACAGCGAGTGCAGGTCGATCCGGTCCCGGGCGGCGCCGCGCAGGTGCGGCGCCGGGTCGATCCGGGAGACCAGGTCCAGCAGTTGGAGGCGCAGGTCCGCGCGGAGCGCCTCGCGCAGGTCGGGCGGGGCGATGGCGTCGACGATGGCGGTCAGCCACGCGCCGAAGACCACGACGGGGTCGTGCTCGCCGGGCCGGGGGTCGGGGTCGGATCCTGATCCGGGGCCGGAGTCCTGCGGGCCGAGTCCCGCCCGGAAGCCGGCGCACAGCGGGCCGGAGGCGTCGCGGATCCGCACGAAACCGCCGTCGGTGTGCAGAAAGGCGTTCTCCTCGGAGAGCAGGGTGCTGAAGGTGCGCAGTTTTCCGGTGAGCCCCATGCGGTCGATGTATTCCAGGGTGAGGCGGTGCCGGTCGGGAATGCGCATGGCGCCGAGTTCGACGGACGGGGCGCCCGGGCCGGTGCCGAACCGGTGGGTGCGGATGCGGCCGCCGATGCGGGAGTCGGCCTCCACCACGTCCACGCGGAAATGACGTCGCTCCAGTTCGTAGGCGGCGGTGAGGCCGGCTATGCCTGCGCCGACGACCAGGACGTGCGGCCGTTTCTGTTCGAGCCGGTCGAATTCGTGCACATGCCAAAGTTCCGGAGTGCCGGACATTGAGTTTCCCCCCGTAAATGTTCGGCTATTTCCCGTTTGCGACTCCAAGGAATGGCACGTGGTTCCTCGGGGCGCAACGCTTTTTCCGGACAAGAGGGGCCTTTGTGCCGACGGGCAGGTCAAGGGGAAACGGCGTAGGGGAATTACGCCGGTCACATGCGCGGAAAGGGCATCCGAGGACTGCGGCGGACAATCCGGACCGCGCGGCGCCCCTACCGCGGAAGGACCGCCCCGCCCCCGCCGCCCGCGCATCCCCCGGCCGTACTCCATCGGCAGTAGGACCGAGTCCGTACCCGGGTACGACGACGCGGCGGGCGGTGCGGGGCATCGTTGGAGGTATGGACGACGACCGTACGGACCGCAGAGGCGCCTCGTGAGCTCACTGGCGCTGTCGGTGCTGCTCTGCCTGGTGTCCGCCGTCTGCTACGCGGCCGCGGCCATCGTGCAGGAGAAGGTCGCCGCCACGGCCCCCGGCGGGGACGGCGGCGTGTGCGGGCCCCTGCGCAGCGCGCCCTGGTGGGGCGCCGTGGCGCTCACCGGCCTGGGCGCGGGACTGCACGTCCTGGCGCTGGCCTGGGGGCCGTTGAGCCTGGTGCAGCCGATGGGCGCGCTCACCATCGTCTTCGCCCTGCCGATGGCCGCCCTCTTCGCGCGCCGGCCCGTCGGTGCGGCCGGCCGGCGCGGCGCCCTGCTGGCCACGGGCGGCCTCGCCGGGCTGCTCGCCCTCACCGGGCCGCCCCGCACCGAGTCCCTCGCCGCCGGCGAACGCCCCGTGCTCGCGGGCACGGTGCTCGCCGGCGTCACGCTGCTGATGCTCGCCGCGCGCCGGGCGCGCCGGCCCGCGGTGCGCGGTGTCGTCCTGGCCACGGCGGCCGGTGCGGCCTTCGGCGTGGCGTCGGTCTTCACGAAGGCCGCGGCGGAGGACCTGACCCATGGACGCACGGCCGCGCTGGTGCCCACCCTGGTCGTCATCGCGGTCCTGGCCTCCGCGGGCATGCTGCTCTCCCAGTCGTCCTACCGAGGCGCGGGCCTGGCCGCCCCGCTGGCGACGGTCACCGTCGTCAACCCCGTCGTGGCCGCGGCTGTCGGTGTCGCCGTGCTCGGGGAGGGCTTCCGGTACGGGGTGATGGGTGGGGTGTCGGCGGGGCTGGCGGGGGGTGTTGCGGTGGTGGGGGTGGTGTTGCTGACGTTGCGGGGGGTGGCGGAGGAGGATGCCGGGGCGGCGCGTGTGCCGACGGCGCGGGGTGCGGCGGAGCCGCAGGGGCGGTGCCTGGTGGCGGCGGGGCGGCCGGACGACGGGCCGGGGTAGGGGTTGTTGCCCCGGTCCCTCCCCAGAGTGGGGGTACCCCCACTCTGGGGAGGGACCGGGGCAACAACCCCCGCGGAGCGCACGCCCCGTGGTGCCCTGGGGTACATCGCGTCACCATGGTGCCGCGGTCACGTCAAAGATGACGGGCCGTCATCTACCGGAGCGAGGAGCCCCCGTGGACTTCGACGTCGTCGTGGAAATCCCGCAAGGCAGCCGCAACAAGTACGAGATGGACCACGCGCTCGGCCGCATCCGGCTGGACCGGCTGCTCTTCACCTCCACCCGCTACCCGGCCGACTACGGCTACGTCGACGGAACGCTCGGCGCCGACGGCGAGCCGCTGGACGCCCTCGTCCTCGCCGGTGAGGGCACCTTTCCCGGCGTGGTGATCCGCTGCCGGGCGATCGGGATGTTCCGCA
The DNA here is from genome assembly GCF_039535865.1 of Streptomyces thioluteus. Classification (NCBI taxonomy): domain Bacteria; kingdom Bacillati; phylum Actinomycetota; class Actinomycetes; order Kitasatosporales; family Streptomycetaceae; genus Streptomyces; species Streptomyces thioluteus. The sequence continues at coordinate 24,573 of NZ_BAAAXZ010000076.1, read as the reverse complement.
TGCGCGACGAGGCGGGCGAGGACGCCAAGGTGCTCTGCGTCCCGGCCGGCGACCCGCGCCACGAGCACCTGCGCGACCTGCGCCACCTCCCGGAGTTCGACCGGCTGGAGATCCAGCACTTCTTCGAGGTCTACAAGGAGCTGGAGCCCGGCAAGTCCGTGGACGGCGCGTGCTGGGCCGACCGCGCGGCGGCCGAGGCGGAGATCGCCGCGTCCCGGGAGAGGGCCCGCGCGTAGCGTGGGTGCGGTGCGGTAGAACGGGTCATGGTCCCCGCCCGCGCCCCGCGCGCGTACCTCCCGGCCGTCGCCCTCGCCTTCGCCGTTCTCCAACTGTGCTACGCCGTCGCGCACATGGACCTCGGCTGGGACGAGACCGTCTACCTCTCGCAGACCGACCCCCACCGCCCGGCCGCCTTCTTCAGCGCGCCCAGGTCGCGCGGCATCAGCCTGCTCGCCGCGCCCGTCGTCGCCGTCACCCCGTCGGTGACGGCGGTGCGCGTGGTGCTCGTGCTGCTGTCCTCGGCCGCGCTCCTCGCCGCGTACCGGGTGTGGGAACCGCTGCTCTCCCGGGGCCGCGCCGCCCTCGCGGCCCTGCTGTTCTGCACCCTGTGGACCACGGTGCTCTACGGCCCGCAGGCGATGCCCAACCTCTGGGTCGCGCTCGCCTCGGTCGCCGCCGCCGGCTGGTTCCTGCGCGCCCGGCGGGAGCCCGGCCGCACCGCGTCCCTGGCCTGGCTCACCGTTACCCTCGCCGCCGCCACCCTCTTCCGCACGCACGACGGCGTCTGGCTCGCCCTGCCGATGCTGGCCGCCTGCGCGGCCGTACGGGAGTGGCGGCGGCCCGGCACCGTGGCCGCCGTCCTCGGCGGGCCCGCCCTCGGGGGAGCCCAGTGGGCCGCCGAGGCGTACGTCCGGTTCGGCGGCATCGGGCCCCGGCTCCGCGTCGCCGGCGACACCGAGGGCGGCATGGGCGGCCACCTCGGCGGCGGGCTGCGGGCCGCCTACCGCAGCCTCGACGGGCCCCAGCTCTGCCGCCCCTGCCACATCGCCGCCCCGCCGGTCGCCCACACGCTGTGGTGGCTGCTGCTCCCCGCGCTCGCCGCCGTCGCCTGCGTCCTCGCCGCCCGCCGCCGCGCGGGCGCCGCCACCGTCCACCTGCCCGTCGCCTGCGCGCTCCTGCTCGCCGCCCCCTACCTCCTGCTGCTCGACTACGCGGCCCCGCGCTTCCTGCTGCCCGCCTACGCCCTTCTCGCGCTGCCCGTCGCCGACCTCGCCGTTCGGGCCGTGCGGAAAGCCCCACCACCCTGGCTCCGCCGTGCCGTGACCCTGCTGCTGTGCGCCGCGTTCGCCGGCCACCTCGCCGTCCAGATGAAGGAGCTGCGGGCGAACGCGGCGGACGCCCGGGACACCACCGTCCGCTACCGCCGCGCCGCCCGGGAGCTCGGCCGCCTCGGGCTGGACGCCCCCTGTCTGGTCACCGGGCCGCGCGCGCAGCCCATCGGCTACGAGGCGGGCTGCGCCTCGGCCCAGACCATGGGCAACAACCGCTCCGCCACCACCGCCGACATCGTCCGGGCCGCCGCGTCCGGGCCCGTGGCCCTGCTCTACGATCCCGGTGACCCCTATCTGCCGTCGTACGCCCGCGACTGGAGACCCCACCGTCTCCCGGGCACCGACTGGCTCGCGTACATCCCCCTCGCGTACAAACCCTGAACTCCCTTCCGACCGGTCGGTATTCAGATCTGCCGCAGCAGCGCCTCGACGTCGCCGTCGAGGTCCAGGAAGCCGGTCTCACCGCCCACCGGCACCAGTGCGTACGAGCGGGCGAGGAAGCCGCGCAGTTCCTCGGTTTCGATCTGGATCATCGCGACCCCCTCGGGCGCGTGGAACTCCAGGACCGTGCGGTCCGGGCCGCACGGCCACACCCGGACGTCGCCGCCGCCCGAGGGCGACAGCAGCCCTCCGGCCAGCAGGTCCCGCGCGAACGCCCACTCGACCTCGGCACCGTCGAGCGAGGCGGCCGGGGGAAAGGCGATGTGCACGGCGAAGGGGTCGGCGGGGGCGTAGCGCAGATGGGCGGGGATCTGGCGGGGGCGGGGGGAGGACGCGATGAGCTGTGCCTGGACGGCCTGGTCGATGACAGGGGACAACGCCTGCTCCCTTGCGGTTGGTTGACTGCCGGGCGGTGGGACCCGTGGTCGTGCGCGGTTGTACGCACTGGGAGACGGCGGATCGACCGGCTCAGTGCTGGAATCGGGAGTGATATACGTCACGGCCCTTGGGAAAAACCGGCATTCGGCTTCTGTGCCTACGGATGTGAAGCAAACACGCCAAGTGCCAAGGGTTCATGGCATAGCCGTCTTCCGTGCCCCGCGGCCCCGGGTGCCCCGCCCGTCCGCGGGTCCACGCCGTCCAACGCGCGCCCCACGCCGCACAGTTCCGCCGCCCGGTCGGCGCACCGGCAGCACCGCCCGCACCTCCCGTGCCCCCGGCACCGGCCCCGCCGTCGGCGAACCGCCGATCGCGTCCGCCCGTCCGGCGGCCCCGGCCGGTCCCGCCCGCCGCCGTCCCCGGGGGCGCGCCGAGGCGCGGCAGGCGCTTCGGCGCACTCGTCGCGCACCGACACGAACAACCGCCGCGCCGGCCGCCGGAGCGGGACCGTGACCGCCCGCGCACCGCGACAGTGCCGCGCCGGGTCCGCCGGGGCCCCGGCGAACTCGGCGCGGCGGGCCGGGTCAGGGCCGGGGCCGCTCCTCGCGGAACGTCTCCAGGGCCGGGGCCGTCTTCGTCGGGACGAACTCGGTGATCGCGTACTCGCACACCCCCGCCACCGAGAACGGATCGCTCCGCGTGATCTCCTCGATCTTCTCCCGGTCCACGCCGGCCGCCAGGATCACCCCGCCGTCGCGCGGCACCTTCCGGCCGGAGGCCAGGAACAGTCCGGACGCGTAGTGCGCGTCCAGCCAGGCGACGTGCTCCGCATGGGCGGCTTCCACGCGCTCGAGGGGCGCGATGTAGGTCAGTTCCAGTACGAACATGATCGACAGGCTACGGGCCCGCCCCGCCCGTCCCGTACCGTGGCCGCGTCATGAACCACACGTCCCATGAACTGCCCCCCGACTGGCCCACCACGGAGCGGCAGGCGCTCGCCGTCCAGCTCGACCTGCGCACACGCGTCGTCCTGGACGAGCCCGGGCCGCCGCCCGGCGCGCCGCTCACCGCCGTCGGCGTCGACGTCGCCTACGACGACGAGCGGGACCTCGTCGCCGCGGCCGCCGTCGCGCTCGACGCGCGCACCCTCGAGGTCGTGGCCGAGGCCACCGCCGTCGGGCGGGTCGCCTTCCCCTACGTGCCCGGCCTGCTCGCCTTCCGCGAGATTCCGACCGTGCTCACCGCGCTGCGCCGCCTGGACGCCGACCCCGGCCTGGTGGTCTGCGACGGGTACGGGCTCGCCCACCCGCGCCGCTTCGGCCTCGCGGCGCACCTGGGCGTGCTGACCGGGCTGCCCACGATCGGCGTCGCCAAGAACCCCTTCACCTTCCGCCACGCGCCGCCCGGCCCGGACCGGGGCGCCTGGTCACCCCTGCTGGACGGGGACGAGGAGGTCGGCCGGGCCCTGCGCACCCGGGCCGGCGTCAAGCCGGTGTTCGTCTCCGTGGGGCACCGGGTGAGCCTGGACCGGGCCTGCGCCCATGTGCTGTCCCTGGCCCGGGACTTCCGGCTGCCGGAGACGACACGGCGGGCGGACGCGCTGTGCCGACGGGCTCTGGCGCGGGCGGTGGCGGACGGGTAGGAACGGGCATGCCACCGCCTACCCCCGTGGAGGACCCGTGCGACTCTCCGGCTTCGTCCCGCCCCTGTGCACGCCCTTCACCCCCGGCGGTGAGGTCGACACCGGCTCCCTGCGCCGCCTCGTCGAGCATCTGCTCGCGGGCGGCGCCTCCGCGCTCTTCGCCCTCGGGACCAGCGGGGAGGCCGCCCATCTGACCGCCGGGCAGCGGCGCACGGTCGTCCGGACCGTCGTCGACGCGGCGGGCGGACTGGTGCCCGTGCTCGCCGGGGTCATCGACATGACCACACCGCGGGTGCTGGAGCACGCGCGCGACGCGGCGGAGGCGGGGGCGGACGTCCTCGTCGCGACCGCGCCGTTCTACAGCGGCGTGCACCCCGTGGAGACGGCGGACCACTTCCGCCGGGTCCGGGACGGGGCCGGGCTGCCGTTGCTCGCGTACGACATCCCGCCCTGCGTCCACAGCAAGCTGCCGGGCGAGGTGCTGCTGTCCCTCGCCTCGGACGGGACCCTGATCGGCCTCAAGGACAGCAGCGGTGACACCAATGCCCTGCGCCGGCTGCTCGTCGAGCGGCGCCGCCGCGGGCTGGAGTCCGTCTTCTCCGTCCTCACCGGCTCGGAGCTGACGGTCGACGCCGCGCTGCTGATGGGGGCGGACGGGGTCGTGGCGGGGCTGGGGAACGTGGATCCGGCGGGGTACGCGCGGGTGTGCGCGCATGCCCGGGCCGGGCGGTGGGAGGCGGCCGTGGCCGAACAGGACCGGCTGGCCGGGCTGTTCGCTCTGGTGGAGGCGGGGAGCGACATGAGCGGGACGGCGTCCGCGATCGGGGGTTTCAAGGCGGCGCTGCATCTGCTGGGAGTGATCGACTGTCCCGTCACGGCGGTGCCGTTGCAGGAGTTGCCGGGGGACGGGGTGGCGGTGGTGCGGAAGCTGCTGGAGGGGGCGGGGCTGCTGTGAGGGGCGGGATGTGCCGGCGCCTCCTCTAGCGTGGCCCCATGGACAACCGCACCGCCGCCGCCATCCGCGCCTTCGCGCTCTCCCTGCCCGGGGCCGTCGAGGAGTTCCCCTGGGGCGACCGCCCCGTCGCCAAGGTCAACAAGAAGATCTTCGCCTTCCTGGGGGACGAGGGCATCTCGGTCAAGCTCGCGGACGACGAGGTCCACGGACACGCCCTCGCCGTTCCGGGCGCCACCCCCACCGCGTACGGGCTCGGGCGCTCCGGCTGGGTGGACATCCCGCTGCACGGGGGCGTCGAGCTGCTCTGCGACTGGGTCGAGGAGAGCTACCGCACCGTCGCCCCGAAGAAGCTCGTCGCGGAGCTGGACGCCGGGCCGTCAAATCCGGTCGCATGAACAGGGCTTGTGGAAACTGGAACACGTTCTTAACATCGCGGGTGTTACAGCGGCTTTGTCACACAGGGGCGTGAGCGACTCATGGCGGAGGACACGGCGGAGGACACGGCGGAGGACACAGCAGGCGGCCCGCTCGCGGGACTGCGCGTCGTCGAGCTCGCCGGCATCGGCCCCGGCCCCTTCGCCGCCATGCTCCTCGGCGACCTGGGCGCCGACGTCGTCCGGGTGGACCGCCCCGGCGGGCCCGGACTCGGTGTCGGCCCCCGGCACGACGTCACCAACCGCAACAAGCGCTCCGTCCTCGTGGACCTCAAGGCCGACGGCGGCCCGGAGACCGTTCTCGGCCTCGTCGAGCGCGCGGACGTGCTCCTGGAGGGCTACCGGCCCGGCGTCGCCGAGCGGCTCGGCGTCGGGCCGGAAGCCTGCCTGGCCCGCAACCCCCGCCTGGTGTACGGGCGGATGACCGGCTGGGGCCAGGAGGGCCCGCTGGCCGGCGCCGCCGGGCACGACATCGGCTACATCGCCGTCACCGGCGCGCTCGGGCTGACGGGCGCGGCCGACGGGCCGCCGTACGCCCCGGCCAATCTGCTGGGCGACTACGCGGGCGGTTCCCTCTACCTCGTCGTCGGGATCCTGGCCGCGCTGCGGCACGCCCAGGCCACCGGCGCGGGCCAGGTGGTCGACGCGGCGATCGTCGACGGCACCGCGCACCTGACCGCGATGCTCCACGGGATGCTGGCCGAGGGGAGCTGGCAGGACCGCCGCGGGGCCAACCTGCTCGACGGCGGGGCGCCGTTCTACGGCACGTACGCGACCGCCGACGGCGGCCACATGGCCGTCGGGGCCCTGGAGCCGCGCTTCTACGCCGAGTTCGCCCGGCTGCTGGGCCTGCCGGAGGAGACGGCCGCGGCCCGCGACGACCCCGGCCGCTGGGGCGAGCTGCGGGACGCCGTCGCCGCGCGGTTCCGGCGGCGCACCCGTGCCGAGTGGACGGAGGTGTTCGAGGGCTCGGACGCCTGTGTGGCTCCTGTCCTGTCCCTGCGCGAGGCCGCGGACCACCCGCACCTCGCCGCCCGCGCCACCTTCACCCGCCACGACGGCACCGTCCAGCCCGCCCCCGCGCCGCGCTTCTCCGCCACCCCGGCCGGCCTGCGACGGCCGCCCGCGCTGCCGGGCGCGCACACCACGGAGGTGGCCCGGGACTGGGGCGTGCCCCGGCTCGACCCGAAAGGTCAGCGATCATGAAACGTCAGCTCTTCGACGAGGGGCACGAAGCCTTCCGCGCCACCGTGCGGACGTTCCTGGAGCGGGAGTTCGTCCCGCACCGCGAGCAGTGGGAGGACGACGGCATCGTCTCGCGCGAGGCGTGGCGGGCCGCCGGGCGGCAGGGCCTGCTCGGCCTCGCCGCGCCCGAGGAGTACGGCGGCGGGGGCACCGCCGACTTCCGCCACAGCGCCGTCCTGGCCGAGGAGTTCGCCCGGGCCGGGGCCGCCGGCTTCGCCGTCCCCCTGCACAACGACATCATCGGCCCGTACCTGACGACCCTGGCCACCGAGGAGCAGAAGCGGCGCTGGCTGCCCGGCTTCTGCAGCGGCGAGACGGTCTCCGCCGTCGCCATGACCGAGCCGGGCGCGGGCTCCGACCTCCAGGGCATCAGGACGGCCGCCGTCGACAAGGGCGACCACTGGGTGATCAACGGTTCCAAGACGTTCATCTCCAACGGCATCCTCGCCGACCTGGTGGTCGTCGTCGCCCGGACCACCCCGGAGGGCGGGGCCAAGGGGCTGAGCCTGTTCGTCGTCGAGCGGGGCGCCGAGGGCTTCGAGCGCGGGCGCAACCTCGCCAAGATCGGCCAGAAGGCGCAGGACACCGCCGAGTTGTTCTTCCACGACGTCCGCGTGCCCAAGGAGAACCTGCTCGGTGAGCTGCACGGCGCGTTCGGCCATCTGATGGCCAACCTGCCGCAGGAGCGGCTGACCATCGCCGTCGGCGCCGCCGCCGCGGCCGAGCACCTGCTGGAGGAGACGAAGCGCTACGTCAAGGAGCGCGAGGCGTTCGGCGGGCCGATCGCGCGCTTCCAGCACATCCGCTTCGAGATCGCCGAGATGGCCACGGAGTGTGCGCGGTCACCCGGACGTTCGTCGACCGCTGCATCGTCGATCACGGTGCGGGCGAACTCGACGCCGTCCACGCCTCGATGGCCAAGTGGTGGGCCACCGAGCTGTTCAAGCGGGTGGCGACCGCTGCCTGCAGCTCCACGGCGGGTACGGGTACATGGCCGAGTACCCGGTCGCCCGGGCGTTCACCGACGGCCGGGTCCAGACGATCTACGGCGGCACGACCGAGATCATGAAGGAGATCATCGGCCGTGCGCTGCTGGCCTGATGTCCCGACCTACCAGGAAGGCTGCTGACTTGAGCACCGAAGCGTACGTCTATGACGCCCTCCGCACCCCGCGCGGGCGCGGCAAGGCGAACGGCTCCCTGCACGGGACCAAGCCCATCGACCTCGTCGTGGGCCTGATCCACGAGCTGCGGCGCCGCTTCCCGGGGCTGGACCCGGCGGCGATCGACGACATCGTGCTCGGCGTCGTCAGCCCCGTCGGCGAGCAGGGCTCCGACATCGCCCGGATCGCCGCCCATCGCGGCCGGACTCCCCGACACCGTCGCCGGCGTCCAGGAGAACCGCTTCTGTGCCTCGGGCCTGGAGGCCGTCAATCTGGCCGCGGTCAAGGTGCGTTCGGGCTGGGAGGACCTGGTCCTCGCCGGGGGCGTCGAGTCGATGTCCCGGGTGCCGATGGCGTCCGACGGCGGTGCCTGGTTCGGCGACCCGATGACCAACTTCGCGACGGGCTTCGTCCCGCAGGGCATCGGGGCCGACCTCATCGCGACGATCGGCGGGTACGGCCGGCACGACGTCGACGCCTTCGCGGCGCGCTCGCAGGAGCGGGCGGCGACCGCCTGGAAGGAGGGCCGCTTCGACCGGTCCGTCGTCCCCGTGCGCGACCGGGCCGGGATCGTCGTCCTCGACCGCGACGAGCACCTCCGGCCCGGCACGACGCCGGAGACCCTGGCCGGTCTCAAGCCGTCGTTCGCGGCGATCGGCGAGGCGGGCGGGTTCGACGCGGTGGCGCTGCAGAAGTACCACTGGGTGGAGAAGATCGACCACGTGCACCACGCGGGGAACTCCTCCGGGATCGTCGACGGCGCGTCCCTCGTGGCGATCGGCAACCGGGAGGTGGGCGAGCGGTACGGGCTCGCGCCGCGGGCCCGGATCGTCTCCGCGGCCGTCTCCGGCTCCGAGCCGACCATCATGCTCACCGGCCCGGCGCCGGCGACGCGCAAGGCGCTCGCGAAGGCGGGTCTGACGATCGACGACATCGACCTCGTCGAGATCAACGAGGCGTTCGCGGCGGTGGTGCTGCGGTTCGTGGACGAGATGGGGGTGGATATGGAGCGCGTCAATGTGAACGGCGGGGCGATCGCGCTGGGGCATCCGCTGGGGGCTACGGGGGCGATGCTGCTGGGCACGGTGATCGATGAACTGGAGCGGCGGGGTGGGCGGTTCGGGCTGGTGACGCTGTGTGTGGGCGGGGGGGATGGGGGTGGCGACGGTGGTCGAGCGGGTGTAGCCGCCGGAGGCGGCGGATTTTCTCCCCGCCCCGCCCTTTCACCGTTTCCACAAGGGCTGTGCCCCTGCGCCACCCCGCGGCGCGCGGTGCGCACCGGGACGCGGGGCTTCGCCCCCTGCACCCCACCGGGGGCTCCGCCCCCTGGACCCCCGGTGCCCCCGGGCGGGCTGTTTTTCAGCCCGTCCGGCGCTTGAGGACCTCGCGGCGAAGCCGCGATGCCCCCGCGCGGAGCGCGCGATGGGGGCACCCCCTCTGGGGGAGGTGAAAGGGCGGGCCAGGGGCATCCTCACCCTCACCTTCCCCATCCACCCACCTCACGGAGACCACGGACATGACCAACAGCAACACCATCCGCTGGACCCAGGACGACACCGGCGTCGTCACCCTCACCCTCGACGACCCCAACCAGTCCGCCAACACCATGAACCGGGACTTCCAGACGTCCCTGGCCACGGTGGCCGACCGCCTTGCCGCCGGGAAGGAAGCCATCCGCGGCGTCGTCATCACCTCCGCCAAGAAGACCTTCTTCGCCGGCGGCGACCTCCGCGAGCTGATCGCGATCCGCCCGGAGGACGCGGAGACCGCGTTCGCCGCGATCGAGGCCGTCAAGCGCGACCTCCGCCGCATCGAGACCCTCGGTGTCCCCGTCGTCGCCGCGATCAACGGCTCCGCCCTCGGCGGCGGTTACGAGATCGCCCTCGCCTGCCACCACCGCGTCGCCCTCGACGCGAAGGGCTCGAAGATCGGCCTGCCCGAGGTCACCCTCGGCCTGCTCCCGGGCGGGGGCGGCGTCACCCGCACCGTGCGCCTCCTCGGCGTCACCGACGCGCTGCTGAAGGTCCTCGTCCAGGGCACGCAGTACCCCCCGCGGGCCGCGCTGGACGCGGGGCTGGTGCACGAGGTCGTCGACACCCCGGAGGAACTCCTCGAAAAGGCGCGGTCGTTCATCGACGCGCATCCCGAGTCCCGGCAGCCCTGGGACGCCGAGGGGTACCGGATCCCGGGCGGCGCCCCGTCCCACCCCAAGCTCGCCGCCAACCTCCCCGCGTTCCCCGCCACGTTGCGCAAGCAGACGGCGGGCGCCCCCTACCCGGCGCCGCGCGCCGTGCTCGCCGCCGCGGTCGAGGGCGCGCTGCTCGACTTCGAGACGGCCTCGACCGTCGAGTCGCGGTACTTCGTCGGGCTGGCCACCGGGCAGACCGCCAAGAACATGATCCAGGGGTTCTTCTTCGACCTCCAGGCCGTCAACGCGGGCCGCAGCCGCCCCTCCGGCCCCGAGCCGCGCACCGTCCGCAAGGTGGCGGTCCTCGGCGCGGGCATGATGGGCGCCGGCATCGCCTATGCCTGCGCCAGGGCCGGCATCGAGGTCGTCCTCAAGGACGTCTCGGCCGACAACGCCCGCAAGGGCAAGGCGTATGCGGAAGGGCTCCTCGCCAAGGCGCTGGCCAAGGGCCGGACGACGGAGCGCAAGCGCGACGAGCTGCTCGCCCGCATCACGCCCACCGCGGACGTCGCCGACCTGGCCGGCTGCGACGCCGTCATCGAGGCCGTCTTCGAGGACCCGGCGCTCAAGCACCAGGTGTTCCAGGAGGTGCAGCACGTCGTCGCGCCGGACGCGCTGCTGTGCTCCAACACCTCCACCCTCCCCATCACCCTCCTCGCCGAGGGCGTCGAGCGGCCCGACGGATTCGTCGGCCTGCACTTCTTCTCGCCCGTCGACAAGATGCCGCTGGTGGAGATCATCAAGGGGGAGCGGACCGGCGACGAGGCCCTGGCCCGCGCCTTCGACCTGGTGCGGCAGATCCGCAAGACGCCCATCGTCGTCAACGACTCGCGCGGCTTCTTCACGTCGCGCGTCATCGGCCGCTTCATCACCGAGGGCGTCGCGATGGTCGGCGAGGGCGTCCCCGCCGCGTCCGTGGAGCAGGCCGCCGCGCAGGCCGGTTATCCCGCCAAGGTGCTGTCCCTCATGGACGAGCTCACCCTGACGCTGCCCCGGAGGATCCGCGAGGAGACCCGGCGCGCCACCGAGGCGGCCGGCGGCACCTGGACCCCGCACCCGGCGGACGCGGTGATCGACCGGATGGTCGAGGAGTTCGGCCGGCCGGGCCGCAGCGGCGGCGCCGGCTTCTACGACTACGTGGACGGCCGGCGGGCCGGACTCTGGGCAGGGCTGGCCGAGCACTTCGGGAAGGATCTCGCCCCCGGGGAGATCCCCTTCGAGGACCTGAAGGAGCGCATGCTCTTCGTCGAGGCCCTGGACACGGTGCGCTGCCTGGAGGAGGGCGTCCTCACCTCCGTCGCGGACGCCAACGTCGGCTCGCTGCTGGGGATCGGCTTCCCCGGCTGGACCGGCGGCGCCCTCCAGTACATCAACGGCTACGAGGGCGGCCCGGCGGGCTTCGTCGCCCGCGCCGAGGAGTTGCGGGCGGCGTACGGGGAGCGGTTCGCGCCGTCCCCGCTGCTGCGGGAGAAGGCGGAGAAGGGGGAGCTCTTCCGGGACTGAGCGGGCTCATGGAGGTCCGGTGCGATACCGCGCCCCGTAAGGGGCGCGGGGAACTGCGCGACCGGCCATGGACGGCCCGCGGCCGACCGACCGCACAGCCGTCGTCGCGGACGCGGTGCGGTCAGCGGACCAGGTCACCCGGGTCCGTGTTCGCCCCGCACAGCACGACGGCGACGCGCTCGCCCGGGGCGGCGTCATAGCCGGCGAGCCCGGCCAGCGCCGTCGCACCCGCGTGCTCGACGGCGATCCGGTGCTCGTCCCACAACTGCCGCCGGGCGCGGACGATTTCCCGGTCCGGCACCAGGACATGGCGCACGTCGCCCTCCCCGGCCGCGGCCAGGGCCAGGGCGGAGGCCTGCCGCGCGCCGAGGGCGTCGGCCGCGACCGAGTCCACCGGGACGGGGACCGGGCGGCCCGCCTCCACGGCCGCGTGCAGCGCGCGGGAGCCCTCCGGCTCCACTGCCACGGTCCGGACGCCGTGTTCCTGCGCGGCCGTGGCCACCCCCGCGAACAGACCGCCGCCGCCCACCGCGACGACCACCGTGTCCAGCCCGGGGAAGCGGTCGCGTATCTCGTCCAGCAGCGTCCCGGCCCCGGCGGCGATCAGCGGGTGGTCGTAGGCGTGGGAGGACAGCGCGCCGGAGGCCGCGGCGAACTCCGCGCAGGCCGCCTGGGCCTCGGCGTACTCCGAGCCGATCAGTCGCACGTCCGCGCCCAGGGCGCGCAGCCCCGCGACCTTCACCGCCGGGGCGGTGGTCGGCACGAACACGGTGGCGGGCACGCCCTCCTGCCGGGCCGCCCAGGCGCACGCGAGACCCGCGTTGCCGCCGGAGGCGATGGTCACCCCGGCGCCGGGCAGGGCGCCCGCCTCGCGGTGGGCCCGGAGGAAGTTCTGCGCGCCGCGGGCCTTGAAGGAGCCCGTGTGCTGGAGGAACTCCAGCGCCAGCCGGACGTCCGGCCGGTCGTGGGGAACGAGGACGACCGGGCGGACGTGCCCGGCGATGCGACGGGCGGCGTCCGTGACGTCGGCGTAGGTGAGCTGGTCCACTGCGGCGCTCCTGAGGGTGATACGGCGGTCGATACAGCGTATCGCGCAACCCGATACACCGTACCGTACGCTGGCATCCATGCCCCGACCTCCGGCTTCCCCCCACCCCGCGACGCCCCGGCGGATCGCCGAGGCCGCCCTCGGGATCGTGGACGAACAGGGCCCCGGCGCCCTCAGCTTCCGCACGCTCGCCGCCCGCCTCGGCGTCGCGCACGCCACCCTGCAGCGCCGCTGCACCGACCTGGCCGGGCTGCTCGACCTGGTCACCGACCACCTCGCCGGGCTCCTCCCGGAGATCCCGCCCGGCACCGGCTGGGCGCGGGCCACCGAGGCCCGGTTCACGGCGCTCTACGAGGTGCTGACCGCGCACCCCGGGCTGGTGGCCCTGCGCGGTGCCCGCCCCTGGCTCGGCCCCGAGCTGCTCAAGCGGCTGGTGGAACCGCAGTTGGCGGACAGCCTCGCCGCCGGGATGAGCCCGGAGGAGGCCATCGTGGCCTACCGGCGGATGTATCTGCTCACCCTGGGCAGCGCCAGCTTCGTCGACCACCGCGCCCCCGACGCCGCCCGCGCGGTGACCCGGACCGCGCTGGCCGCCCTCGACCCGGACGAATTCCCCGTACTGACCGGCCACTTCGGCGCGATCCTGCCCGCCGTGACGGACCACGAGGTCTACTACGGCGCGCTCCGCCAGCTCATCCGCGCCGCGGCTGCGGATCTTGCGGAGCCGGAGGGCGGTGCCGTCAGCCCCGCTCGACCTTGATCTCACCGCTGGTGGTGGTGAGATCGAGCCGGTACTTCCCGGCCGGGTCCTGGGAGACGCCGATGTCCTTGCCGCCGCTGGTCGTCTCGGCCGACACCCGGTAGCGCGCGTCCGGCATGGTCAGGACGAGACGTCCGCTGGAGGACTTCGCGGTCACGTCCTGCGGGACGGCGGCGGTGAGGGCGATCTCCCCGCTGGACGTGGTCGCCCGGATCGCGCCGCCCTTGAGGCCGCGTCCGGTGATCCGGCCGCTGCTCGACCCGACGGTGACGTCCCCGCCGACGCCGTCGAGGTCGATGGCGCCGGAACTCGTCGTCACCTTCACCGCCCCGACGTCCGACAGCCGGATCTCGCCGCTGCTGTTCTCCCCGGTCACCGGCGTCCCGGCCGGCACGTCGACCGTGTAGCTCACGGAGCACTCGTCCCCGCAGTCCGCCAGCACGAGGGTGCCGTTCTCGATCCGGTGCGTGGCGCCCTCCGGCTTGTGGCCGTCGCGGTACTCGACCTCGCGGTGGACGGTGACCTTGCCGAGGCCCGCCCTGCCGTGGACCCGGACGCCGCCGGAGTTGTTGTCCACCCGCACCGACGTGACCTTCTCGCCGAGTGTCGCGTCGTCCTCGAAGGTCTTGCCGGGCGTCAGCCCGTCGCAGGCGCTCAGCCCCGCGACGGCCGTGCCGGTGACGACCAGGGCCGAGAGAAGACGGACGGTGCGGCGCATGGATGTTCCCCCGATGAGCTGTGGTGCGTGACGGTCGGGCCCCTCGGGCCGACGACAGGAACGCTACGGGGCGGGCGGCGGCCGCGACATGGGGAAAACCCCCGATTCCGGGCTCCGGAATCCGGAACGCGGAAACGGCCTGTGCCGGTCTGTGCGCACCGCGGCCGCGGTGGTGGCATGGAGGCCGTAGGCGACGAACGGGAGGGATCCATGTTCGGTGGTATGACCATGGCCATGGCGCTCGCGGCCGCCCTGTTGTCCCCCGGGGCGGCCACGGAGGAGAGACCTCCGCCGGGCAGTGTGCGGATCGAGCCGGCCGTCGTCAGCGGGTCGGGCTGCGCCGTTTGGCCGACGACATCGGTGGCGGTGGCGCCGGACAACTCCGGTTTCACGATGTCCTTCGGGAGCTCCCCCGTACAGGTGGGCGTCGGCTCCAAGCCGGGCGACGCCCGCAAGAACTGCCAGTTCGCCATGGACGTGCAGGTCCCGAAGGGGTTCACCTACGCGGTCACGGGCAAGGAGCACACCGGGTACGCACACCTGGCGAAAGGGGCCTCCGGGCAGCTGACGGTCGGCCACTACTTCGAGGGGGTGAGCGGCAGATCATCCCGTACGTACCGATTCACCGGGCCCTACGACGACGCCTGGCTGGCCTCCGACTTCGACGACATCGGCATCAACACCTACGCCCCCTGCGGCGAACGACGGTACCTCGTCCTCACCACCGAACTGCGGGTGGACGCCGGCACGTCCGACCCCGCGACCACCACCAGCGTTCTGGGGCTGAACGACATGGACCCGGGCGGCACCGCGACCGCCCGGTACCGCCTGGCCTGGCAGCGGTGTCCGGCCGTCCGGTAGTTCTTGGGGCGGGGCCGTGAGGAGGCCCCGCCCCGGCCCGCGCGCCGCTGCAACGGCGCGCATGGCCGATTTCCCCTGGGGTGTCGAGTGGCAACGGCCGGGGGGAGCCGCGTGAAAGGGGCACCGGGTAACGCCGCCGAGGGCATACTCGTCCGGTGCCGCTGCGCCCGTCCGGCGACACGGGTGCCGCCGCGCACGGCCTCCTCTCGTGAATCGCTGGACGGAGCGAGCCGTGCCACCAACTCTCCGCCTTCGCAGCCGTGTTCACAAGGGGCGTCATCTCGTCGAACCGGTCATCCGCGCCCCCGGAACGCCGTCCCGGGCCGACCGTGCGCCCGTGACCAGGGCCGACGCGCCGAGTCCGTACCACGGGAAGCGGGACGGGATGGGACGGCGGGGAACTATTGCCTTGCCGCCACGTGTTGCGTTCCCGAAGGTAAGGGTGAAGCCCTCTGTCCGCCGGCCCTGCAAGGCCGCGGACGGCACGGCGAGGGCTTCGGTGTCGAGTGGCAACGAGCCGAGGAGGAACCCTCTTTGAAGAACGCGCGCGTACGCGTGACGCACGGTGACAACCCGCTCCCGACCCCCCGCCGTCGTCATCGCCGTGACCGTGCTCGGCATCACCGCCGGACTGGTGGCCTACGGGATCCCCGTCGAGGACGTCGTCACCGCCGTCACCGCCGGCGGCGTGGCGGCCAGGGAACTGATCCGCGGGCTGGCGGCCCTCTTCTCCCGCCACCGGGCGTAAGGGAGGGCCGGGATGGGGCGCGTCGACGGCGCCCTGGCCCAGCCCGACCCCGTCGAGACGCTGGCGCAGTGGCTGCGGTCACTGCGCCGGCGGTCCGGGAGGAGCTGGAGCCAGATGGCGCGGACGGCACAGGAGATGGGGCTGACGGTGTCCCGGTCGACGCTGGACCGGGCGGCCAAGGGGGAGACCCTGCCCAAGTGGGCCACGGTGCGCGCGTTCACCCGTATCTGCGGGGGCGACGAGCGCGAGGCGAAGCGGCTGTGGACCAGGGCCGACCGGTACGCGGCCGCCGCACCGGGCCTGCCGGGCCTGCCGGGCCCGGTACGGCCGCAGTTCGTCAGCGAACCGTGGCAGCTGTTCCAGGCGATGACCCACCTGCGCCGGGAGCACGGCAACCCGACCCTGCGCGAACTGGAGGAACGGGCCTGTGTGGACGCCGGGACGAAGGTGAGCCTGCTGCCGCGCAGCACCCTCGGCCCGGCGCTGCGCGGGACGCGCTTTCCGCGCAAGGAGGTGCTGTTGAGCTTCGTGCGGCACTGCGGGAACGTGCCGGAGGGGCGGTTGCGGGACTGGGCGGATGCGTGGGAGCGGGCGGACGCGTTCCGCCGGGGCGGGCGCGCGTCCGGCCGGTCCTCGTGGCGGGGGTGCGGGACGAGGTGGCCCGGTTGCGGGATGAATTGGCGCGCACCCGGGAGCACTGGAGCGTGCCCGGAGCGCTTTGGAGGAGGCGGGGTGGCGGGGTGAGCGCCGCGGGGGTTTGCCCGGTCCCCGCCCTTTCACCGTTTCTTCCGGGGAGACCCCGGGCCCCATTCGCCCTGCGGGCGAAGTCCTCAAGCGCCGGACGGGCTGAATTCGCGCCCGGGCGCGGAAACCAGCCCGTCCGGCGCTTGAGGACGAACGCGGCGCAGCCGCGTTGCACCCGCGCGGAGCGCGCGAGAAACGGTGAAAGGGCGGGACCGGGGCATCACAACCGCGAAGCGCAACGCACCCTCACCCCCCATACGTCGCCCGCAACTCCTCCCTCAGCGACCGCTGGAACGCCGTCACCAGCGCCTGCACCACCAGCGGCGGCATGTGCGCCGACAGCGACTTCATGGACTCCACCTCCTCGGGGTCCGTCGCGCCCGCCGCGTACGGCCCCCACACCTCCTCGTGGAAGAGCCGAGTGAGCTCGCGCGCCGTCGAGCGGGCGTGGGACAGCAGGACGGCGCGGGCGGCCCGCAGGGTGTCCAGGGTCATCGGGACGTCCAGCAACTGGACACCGACGCCCAGCAGTCCGGGGTCCGCCTGGAAGCGGACCTCCCCGTCCGTGTCCTCCTCGCGCCGCAGCACGTCCATCGCGACGAGCTTGTCGATGTCCTCGTCGGTCAGCGGGCGGCCCGCGCGGCGCTCCAGTTCGGCGCGGGTGGTCTCGGCCGCCGTGTCGGGCACCCAGGAGGCCACGACCGCACGGTGGATGGCCAGGTCGTGGGCGCTGAGGTCGTCCGGGAGGCGGCGCAGATAGCGCTCGATGGCGGCCAGGGTGAGGCCCTGGTGCTGCAACTCCTCGATCAGGGCGAGGCGGGAGAGGTGCCCGGGGCCGTAGCGGCCCACCCGGCGGGGGCCGAGGCACGGCGGGGGGCAGGAGGCCGCGGGTGCTGTAGAAGCGGATGGTGCGCACGGTGACCCCGGCGCGGGCGGCCAGTTCTGTCGACTGGTGGGGACGCCGGTGCGAATTCTCCGGGCTCACCGGTGTCGTGGTCCTATGCCCATTGCCCATGCGCAATGACTCGCTTCACAGCTCGGGTGGCTCAACAGTATTGGTGTACCACCGGAGCTGTGAAGGACACGTCGTTGTCCGCGTCGTGACTGTTGATGGTGCGCGGCGAGCGGCCAGGCCTGGATCTGCTTCCGGGACTTTAGGGCTGCACTGCGCCGGGGCCTTGCGCCGTTTCAGGGACTTCGCCGGACTTGTCGCCGCCGGCCTTGGCCGATGCCCGCCTTCTCAGCCTCGCGGGCTTACGGCTTTCTACCGTGTGTGAACAGCAGGTGTCGAGAGCGGGTCTTTGAGCTTCTTGGCCCGAGATCGGCTACCGCTGGCGCTGATGATAGTCTGGACGGGATGGGGCTGTGTGCGCTTGGCTAGTCTTGGTTCTTCGTTCGGTCCATCCCTTCAGAGCTTCTCGAAGAAGGACCTTGTGTCGCAGAGGTGTTTTGCGGATAGCGCCTGGAGGGCTTATGGTCGGCGCGCTGGTAGACGGCGTCACTGTCGTAAACTGCTTGTTCCGCGCCGCGGTCCCGGGCCTGACGGTCCAGAAAGGGTGTTCCGCCGGGTTACAGCGCGTAGTGTAGTCGGCGAGTTCCTGGCGTCGGTGCCTCGCCCTTCCTTTCTCACTGACCAGAGCCACTTGGCGCGTTAGGAGGCGGAGTCGTTGACCCAGATGTCCCGCCAGTTCTTCACCGAGACGCTGCACAGAAACCCACTTGTGTGGGCCAGTTCTGTGCTATGACGTGGCGAGACGTTGCGCACCGTTCGCATGAACGGCGCGGTGGCGTGAACGGCAGGGTTGTATGGGGTCTGCAGCGTCGAATGAGCGTGGGGACGGTTGGGCACGTAGCCGCGGCCGCCGTGAAGGGGACGGCGCATGAGCGGTGCTCGCCCTGTCGAGGACTCTGAGGATTGGGTGCGCTCGGGACGCTGGCTCTTCTGGGGTGGGGCGGCTTGTCGCCAGGTACTGCTGTAGGTTCGTTGACGACGGCAGCCCGTGGAGGTCGCCGCTCCATGTCGGTGGTGTGATTCGTTAACTGCGCCGAACGGCACTTCACATCAGTCCACACGTTCGTCAGGCTTTTACGGCGCCTGAACAGGCCTGGGTAGGTCGAATACACGCCGCCGCATAGTTGTAGCGCGTCCACCCGAGCTTGGAGGTCTGCACACGACAGCAGCATGAGAGCGACGCCGTTGCTGTGATTGGACACTGGACGCCGTCGGGGACACGGCGCCGAGGCTAACAGTCACGCAAGGCGCTGTGCTATGTCGCGCCGGTGTTGGTGTAGATTGCTTCCGGGAACACCCAGGGCGGCAGAAATCGGCTCCTGCTCGACACGACTCACACTCGACTAGCGTCTCGGGGGGCGCAGGCCAGGCACGCGGTGAGATTTGTCCCCTTACCACTGTGACCAGTGCTGGGAAGCGGGGCGTCCGCTTGGAACATGGACAGACGACACAACCTCCGGTGACATCGTGGCTATGCTCCATTAGTACGCAGCGGGGCCGGGAGCCAGGAACCGATACGAGGGTGGCTATCTAGAGTCTTTCACAACGCACTCTGGGTGTGACCCCCCCCCCCACGGCGGTACATTCATGCCACAGGGGCCCCACAGACCTTTACCACGTTGACCTAAGAACGCTCGTTGAAGTTCAGCAGGATTATCCAGGTATGCAAGCGGCGAGCAGACGCTTCTGGGTGGATGGTGGCCGGTGAGGGCCTCACGCCGGTGCCCACTCACAGCCGGTCCGTCTTCGGCTGGTACTGAGCCGAAAGGTATCGTAAATGGGAGAAGTCGTAGCCCGCCCGGTGCCCAGGCGTCGACCGGGTTTACAGTAGGGACGTCGAGTGGCCGCGCGCGACCGGACGTCGCCGTCCGGACCGGACCCGCCCCGCGGGACCCGAGCTAGGCACAGCGCAAAGTCTCGCGCCCGGACGGCCGAGCAGGTCCCGGCGCTGGAAACGAGGAGTCTGGGACGCACGGGACACTCACAACTCGTCGCTAGGCGGGGTGGACGGCCGGTAGCGGCCGGCGGTGGAGACGAAGATCGATCACGCCCGGCCTATGCACTCATCGTGTCACTCAGGAAGTCCATGCCGAATCCGGAACACGTGACTGACATCACCGGCCGTCATCCGGAGGTGGAACACCCCATGGAGCGACTCAGATCATCCACGTCCCACGCTGAAGCGCCCTGGAGTGACCCGTCATGCACCCGTTTCAGGCGGTGATCGGACGCCAGGACCACCAGCGCGAGCTCACACACCTATCCAGTCCCTACGCATCACCCGGCCATTGGACGGCCAAATACACACGCTTGTCGCGCGTCCATGGTCGGACCGTGGATTGCCAAGTGGCCGCACCCCGCCCACCTCGGTGACCACACCCTGCGGCGGCGCACCCGTTCGCAGTTCCAACAACCTCGCTACAACAAGCCAGCTCCCGCACCCTGCCTCGCGCGCCCGCCCGCCGACAGCGGTTCCGTCAGACGTCGCGAGCGGGCCGGCGCAACGACGCGTGGCGGTCTGCACCCGCCTGAGACCGTGGCGCCCCCGCGCACAGGGTCGCCTGGCTCGACCTGTCCCTGGACGCATGGCCGGCGCCGGCGCCGTGCGGGCGCGTCTGTCTGGGCGCGGCGCTGGTGGCGACGCTCACCATCTCGCCTTCCGCGCCGCGACACGAGTTTCCGCCGGCAGGAGTACGCGGCCCCCCGGACCTCGCGTTCCTCCCAGCACGTCGCAGACCCGGGGCCGGGTCATAAATCGACGAGACATTGCTTGCGGGTTCGTGCTGCCCACGGCACAGCGACTGCGGGGTCGCCCTTGCTCGCCGCTCCTAGGAACTTAGGGAACCCAGGTGCTGGACATCGGCCGGAAAACTCGAATCTGGCCGCCGCGTCCCTCGCCGCATGGCTGTCGTCGGAAACTTGACGGAATCCGGTGCGACGGCGGGTTGCGGCCTGCGCCCCCGCAGCCCGCCAGCTGCGCCCGAACGCGGGGCAGGCCCGCCGACGTGGCGCCGACGGGCGCACACCGCTGGTGGCCGGAACGGGACCACGCTAGAAGCCATGCCCAAGGGGAACGCGGACTGGGCCGCACGCGGCCCATCAGGGCCACCTCGCCCGGCGCGAGGCGACACCGCTTCGTGCGCCAGCTTCGACGACCGCGGCACGGGCGACCCGGCCTTCACGCCTACGCACGTGACCTTCGCTTACCCTCACTCGGCCGAACCACGTGTCCCGCGGGTTCCACTGAACACCACGCGCGACCGCTGTTAGGCCCGGAGAACATCCTACGTCGCCCCCGCTCTGCCACGGAGTTGATCCGACGTACACTCGTCGTCCCGCACCGTGCCGAACAAACCCCACGGGCGGAACACCCCGCATTACGCGCTAGGACCACCCTCGCCTCGCCGCCGGCCCTGACCGCCTGCCTGGCCGTTCCTCTGCTCGCACCGGTCAGCGGCTGCACGCCGCACACCACGACAGGGGGCGGCGGCTGGGCGAGAGCAGGCATCCCGTCTACCTCCTTCACGACCGCGCCCGTCCGCGACGTCGGCTGTGGTGATGAATGGCGGGACCCCGGGCGCCCGCCCGCGCCGCGCTAGCCCGACCCGGGTACTCGCCCTGTGGGACATAGTCCGGGCCGCGACAACCCGCCGAACAGGGCCCGCCGGGTACCGGGATCAGGATCAGACCAGCCCTACTACTCGTGCTGCGGCCGGGGCAAACGAGAGCAGAAGAAGACCGCTACGACGGGAGCGGCGGCAACCCCGTCCAGTTACCCCTTCTTATTACGACAACTACCTCACAGGTCACCCACGCGGCTACGCACCGACGTCCTCCAGGTCGGACCGGGCCCGCCACACAATCGCATGCCTGACCGACCGGCTGCGTCGACGTCGGCAGGCAGCTCCGACGCGTCGGTCCAGCCCAACGCGCGGTCGTGTCGACGGGCCTAAAACGGACGGGCCGCGCGGCTACGGTTCGCGCACGGCGGCTACGGCCCGTGACAGCCGCCAGGGTGGGTCCACCCGGGGAGCGTCGGACCATTATTTAAATTTTCGTATCGGCAAGAGTTACGAGCACCGTCGCACCCGATACGCCGGCGTCGCCGCCACCGGCTGTCGTTCTTCGTCGGACGGGCTTAAGACCCATCGTCCCGAACTGGCGCACCATTCCTCCTGGTAAGACTACTACTAGCCACAAGGGGCGCCGCCCTCGTTCGGCAGCGGCCCACGGACGCGGCTCGCCTCCCGCCGTCGAGAGCGACACGGGGCGCACACCCCCGACTGGCTTCCGCCGTCGCGACCAGCGCAAAGCTCGTCGAGGGCGCGCCGCGCAACGGCGAGCTGGCACGCCGCTGGGTAGCTGAGCGTCGGGACTCTACGTCGCGACGCGGGCAAAGGTGAAGGCCAGCGCGATCTTCGCAGGGCCACGCGCATGCAGGACCTCAACGTCCGCACCAAAGCACCTCGCGCCAATGTGGGGGACCGCTGCATCGCCTGCGCACCGGCTGTTGGAGGCGCCAAGATCTCGGCCCGTAGCAGACCGGGCACTTTCGACCCCGTCGTCGACTGCCAGCCGCGAGGCTTCCGTGGGTGCCCACCCCTGCGACTACCCGCTCTTCGTTGGGTCGAACACAACTACCTGCTCGGCTACGACAACGGCATCGACGCAGCGCAGAGCCGATGGCCGACGTGGACGCAGCGCCCCACCGGCCCGACCCGGTAGGGTCCAACACGATACCGCGCACCCTCGGTGCGACCCGCGCCGGCCACCCTGGACGCACCACCCCTGCGCCGACGCGCCCGTCCGTGACCCCCGTTCGGCCGGGCCTTAGTCGGCGCACGCTGGCGGCCTCCGGCCCACGGGCGTGCAGCACGGGGCACGAACACACGGAAGTTCACCGACGACCTCGCGCGGGGTTCACGGAGCACGTGGCCGACTGAGGTCGAACGCAGCGTCCGACCGGGCGACGCCACGGAACTTAAGGCAGGGCTTCTGTCACCCGCTCCGCTCCCGCGACCTGACACGCCTGTCCGGATCTCGACGGTCTTTGCACGGCCTGTAGGGTGACCGCCGCCCACATCGTCACGTCCCCTATCTGTCCCGGCCTATCGTTAACCGTCGAACTGCGGCCCGGCCTCCGTCCGCGACTACGCGGGCGACGGCGGGGGCATCCGCACACCCTGCCGGACATGCACCTGCCTGGGCAACGGCAGGCCCGGCACCACGGCTGACACCCGGTTGCCTTATAGCCGCCAGCCGATCGGCCCGACACCAAGAGGGGACCTCCACCCGTCACTTCAGCCGGGGGCTGGCCGACCTGGGACACTACGCCTCCCGCGCTGGCACTGGGCCCGGTCCGTGACCCCCCGCGCCCGGGGGCCACCACCACACCTCGACATGGCCCGCCACCGTTCCACGTATCTCCCAGCGCCGCTGGCAACCGCCTCGGCCTGATCGTACGCGCCGCACGCGACGCGGTGGGCTGACAACGGCCGCCACCACACCCCGCCACGCTTGACGTGGATGTCTCCACGCGACCTCGCCGCGGTACTCTGCCGCTCGTCGGCGGCTACATGGGCCTTCGACCGCCACGCCATGTGGGGGCCCGCGGCCTGCCCCTTCCCTAGGGCCGCCACACCCGTCGCTCCTCCCGGTAGCACGCCCCGCGGGGGGTTCTGCGCCAGGTCTTTGTTCGGCGCCTGCGTCCCGTCCCTCACGAACACTTGTATCCCCCTTGAGCACGAGCCGGCCCACGGCCCTCCCGCGCACAGCCCCACGAAGACCGTGACGCCCCCGCGCCAGCATCGCTTGCCCGTAGTTCGCTGCACCCAGAAGGGCGCCGCCACGGCAGCCCGTTCCGGGTCCGCCCTCCAGGCCGGAACCCGTGCGTGCAGTGCGGGCGCGTAGCCCCACCCGGTGCCGGCCAGCACCCGGGACCACGTCAGGCCCGGGCTGCCACCCGGGGCGCAGCGGGGCGTATGAGCGCCTGGGGCCACGGACGGCCGACGGCGTGCCGGTCCCAGATCGTCTGCGGACGCGCCGTACCGCCGTAGGGACGAGGTCGTACGGTGGGCAGGACGTAGAGCGTGTCTCGGTTCGTCCGCGGTCGTCGCTCACGCCCCAGGGCCGTCGAACCACTCGGCCACGCCCGGCGTCTCTACCACGAACCATCCAGCTGCCCCCATGCACGCGGTGACCGTCGCCCGTCCGCCGCCGAGGTGATGGGCGCCAGGCCCGAGCAGTTGACGCGAGAGCGGGCTGCCGCCCGGACCGCGTACGCGCCACGGGCGAGGTGATCCCGGGGCGCAGCGGTGACCGTGCCGGCCCGCCCACGCGCCGAGGCCCGGCGCTGCAGATGGCCGAGTGTATGGCGCGGGCATAGTCGACGAGCGGCAGCCGGGCGCGGACCGGCGCGGATCTCCAGCCTCGTTCGGTGACCTCCTTCGGCGCGAGCCCGCGTACCCCGCAGGCCCGGCATCCTGCCGTGCCCCATCCGCCCAGGCTCGCCCTGGTCGAGGGTGCCCGCCCTTCCCGTCCGTCCTACCAGGGCGGACCCCAAGTCTTCCTCCGGGCGCCCCTGCCGCCAGCTCCGGCCAGTCACGGACGGCGTAGGGAGCCCGGTGAAGCGCCGACCAGCTGTGCTCGAGGCGGTCCCGTGGCCGGTTCGATCCAGGGTACGGCCACCACTAAGCCGCCCCAGCGCCACCGGCCGCGGCCGAGTGGCTCTGCGCCGGGTCCGCTTCTCGCGCCGTACACACCCTCGACCTCGCCGGCCCGCACGCCTCCAGCGAGGAGGACGGGCGAGTGGTCTAGGCCGATCACTCCAGATCCCAACCACGATCACATTCGGCGTGCCATTGGGGCGAACTGGTTTACCGGCTGCTCCCGCCCATGGGGGTGAGCCCAGGGCACACGAAAGCGGGCACAGTCGGGAGGCACATCACCTGGGGAATACCTCCGCACCATGTCAGCCGGACGTACGCCGACTCTTCGGAGCTGGCGACCGCGACCCGCCGCGCGGGCGTGTCCTGACCGGGCGGGTGTGCCGGACCGCGACGGCGACTTCGGTGGACTTCGCCGCGGTCTGACAGGCGTCCCGTTGCACTGTTTTTTTGTTGCCGCCTCGGTTGGACCCTGGCGGCCGTTCCCGCCCCGCGCCAGCTCCCGCACATGGGCGCGCCCGCGCCGTCCGCCCGCGCCGCCGGCCACGCCACGGTGGTCGTACTCACCCCCGCGCGCAGCCCGCGAGGGCGCGTTAGGGGCCGGGGGACGGAGCCCCCCGGGAGACGGGTGACGAGGGCGGGGTGGGAGAGGATAACCCCTTCGGGGCCGGCGGCGCCGCCCGCCCCCGGTACGCTGGACGCGCCATGTTAACGCCCACCCTCGTTCGCCACCAAGCG
>NZ_BAAAXZ010000075.1:0-37212 GCF_039535865.1 Streptomyces thioluteus | reverse complement strand
ACGACGCGTTCTCCTCCTACGTGGCCGGGACGTTCGAGATCCCCGGCCGGGTGGACCTGCGCGCCCTGGAGTCCGCGCTCCTGCACGTCGTGCGCCGTCACGAAGTGCTGCGCTGCACCTTCGGGGAGCTGGCCGACGACGTCTCCTGCGGCCCCCTGGACCCGGACGCGGTCGGGCTCAGGATCGCCGAGGTGGGGCACATCGGCAGCCCGGCGCGCATCCGGTCGTACCTGCACGAGTTCTTCCGGGGGATCGACACGCTGTCCTGGCCGCTGATCGGCATGGGCGCCGTGGTCAGGGACGAGTCCACGACGGTGGTTCTTCTCCTGCGACCACCTCGTCTCCGACGGTCTGTCGACGCCGATCGCCGTGCACGACATCGCCACCGTCTACGCGGCGCTGGCCCGTGGCCGGCGGCCCGACCTGCCCGAGGTGGGCAGCTATCTCGGCTACAGCCGCGAACAGCGGCGGCGCTACCGCGAGATGGACGCCGACGACGGCCGGCTCGACCACTGGAAGGGGTTCATGGCGCGCAACGGCGACTTCTTCCCGCCGTTCCCGCTGGACCTCGGGCTCGAACCGGGCCGTCTGTACCCGACGGTCAACGAGCTGGACCCGCTGCTGTCCGCGGACGGGACCGAGGCGCTGGAGGCCCGCTGCCGCAAGGCGGAGGGCAGGCTGTTCATGGGGCTGCTGGCCGCCGTGGGGGTCTCCTTGCGAAAGGAGGGCGGGCCCGACGTCTACCGCGGGCTGATGCCCGTCAACGAACGCGGCCGCGGCTCCTACGCGCACACCATGGGCTGGTTCGTCAACACCATGCCCGTCGAGTTCTCCGTCGCCGAGGGGCAGGGGCTCGACGAGACCATGGCCGGCGTCTCGGCCGCGCTCGACGAGATGTGGCGCCACGTCGACGTGCCGTTCGTCAAGGCGTGGAGCCTGCTGGCGCCGGAGCACTTCTCCCTGCGCACCTGGCCGTTCGCAGTGAACTTCTTCTCCTACCTGGACTTCCGAAAGGTGCCGGGAGCGCGGCACCACACCCCCTGGCGGGCGCGCAAGCACATCTGGTCGTCACGGACCAACGGCATCTGCTTCTGGCTCCACCGCAACGACGCCGGGCTGCACATGAACGCCATCTACGCGGACACCCCCGAGGCGCGCCGCACCAAGGCCGCGCTCGGCCGCACCCTGGTGCGGACGCTGGAGAACATGGCGCACCACGGGACGTTCTGACGTGACGTCCCGCGCTGTATCGCAACGGATCGATCCGCGTCAAGCGATACGGGAGAAACCGGGGAAGTGAAGGGTGAACTCGGCCTCCCCGCCCGTCACTTCTGTTTCCATGGCCGCCGGGCCCCGGGACCGTCCCACCACGGGGGCCCGGAGAGGCCAGGTAGACCATGTCGGCACAGCACCCCCCGTCCCGCCGCCGAGTGCTCGGCGCCCTCGCCCTCGGGGCGGCGGCACTCGCCGGGGAGACCGTCGTCGGACCCGCTCCCCGCGCGGACGCCGCGGACCGGGCCCGCGACGGGGCGTACGCCCCCGCCCTCGTCATCGGCACCGGTTACGGCGCCGCCGTGACGGCGCTGCGCCTCGCGGAGGCCGGAGTCCGCACACTCATGCTGGAGACCGGGCAGTTATGGACGCGCCCGGGGCGGGACGGCAAGGTGTTCTGCGGGATGCTCACCCCCGACCGGCGGTCCACCTGGTTCCGCCGGCGCACGGCGGCGCCCATGGCGTCGTTCCTCTGGCTCGACGTGGTCAACCGGCCCGTCGAGCCGTACGCCGGGATCCTGGACCGCGTCGACTTCGGCTCGATGGCGGTGTACGCGGGCCGGGGCGTCGGCGGCGGCTCGCTGGTCAACGGCGGGATGGCGGTCACGCCCCGGCGGTCGTACTTCCGCGAGGTGCTGCCGCGGGTGGACGCCGAGGAGATGTACCGGCGGTACTTCCCCAGGGCCCGGGCCGGGCTCCGGGTCAACGGCGTCGACCGGGGCTGGTTCGAGGGGACCGAGTGGTACCGCTACTCCCGGGTCGCGCGGGAGGAGGCGGGCCGGGCCGGGCACGGCACGGTCTTCCTCGACAACATCTACGACTTCCGGTACATGCGCCGCGAGGCGGCCGGGAAGGCCCCGAAGTCCGCGCTGGCCGGCGAGTTGATCTACGGCAACAACCACGGCCGGATGTCCCTGGACAGGACCTACCTCGCCGCCGCGCTCGGCACCGGCCGCGTCACCGTCGCCGCGCTGCACCGGGCCGTGGCGATCCGGCCGCACGCCGGCGGCTACGTGGTGACCGTCGAGCGGTCGGACGCCTCCGGCCGGCCGCTCGGCACCAAGGAGATCGCCTGCCGCCAGCTGTTCCTCGGCGGCGGCAGCCTCGGCACCACCGAACTGCTGCTGCGGGCGCGGGAGACGGGCACCCTGCCCCGGCTCGGCCGGGAGATCGGCGAGGGCTGGGGCCCCAACGGCAACGTCATGACCGCGCGGGCGAACCTGCCGCACCACCCCACGGGCTGCCACCAGTCGACCGTCCCGGTCCTCGGCATCGACGCCTGGGACGACCCGCGGCACCCCGTCTTCGCGGAGGTGACCCCCCGTGCCGGCGGGCATCGAGACCTGGATCAGCCTCTACCTGGCGATCACCCGCAACCCCGAGCGCGGCACGTTCACCTACGACCGGGGCACGGGCCGGATGGGGCTGCGCTGGGACCGCGGGCAGAGCGCGCCCGCGGTCCGCTCGGCGCGGGCGTTCTTCGACCGGATGAACCGGGCCAACGGCACCGACTACCGCTACGACCTCTTCGGCCCCGAACCCCGGGCGTTCGCCGACGACTTCACCTACCACCCGCTCGGCGGCTGCGTCCTCGGCCGGGCCACCGACGACTACGGGCGGGTGAAGGGTACCGCAACCTGTACGTCACCGACGGCGCGCTGGTCCCCGGATCGCTCGGCGTCAACCCCTTCGTCACCATCACCGCCCTCGCGGAGCGCAACGTCGAACGCGTCCTGCGGCAGGACGTCCTGACCGGACGGACGTGAGGCCCGCGACGACGTGATGCCCGCCGCATCGTGCGTGAGGTGCGTGTGAGGCGGTGCTTCCCGGGGCACGGCTGATCAGGCCGTCACCGGATGTGGTGACCCCATCGGGAAGGAAACACCGCTCGTGAACGACAACCGAGGCACCGCCGACAACGGCCTGTGGATACGCCGGTTCCAGCCGCGTCCGGAGGCCGGTGTCCGGCTGGTCTGCCTGCCCCACGCGGGCGGCTCGGCCAGCTTCTTCTTCCCCATGGCGAAGGCGATGCCCGAGGGCGTCGACGTCCTGTGCGTCCAGTACCCCGGACGCCAGGACCGCCGCAGCGAGCCGCTCGTCGACAACATCCCCGACCTCGCCGACCAGGTGTACGCGGCCCTGCTGCCCTGGGCCGACCGGCCGCTCGCCTTCTTCGGCCACAGCATGGGCGCCACGCTCGCCTTCGAGGTGGCCCGGCGTCTGGAGCAGGAGAAGGACATCGTCCTGACCGCCCTGTTCGCCTCCGCCCGCAGGGCTCCGTCCATCGTGCGCGCCGAGAACGTCCACGAACGGGACGACGACGGCATCGTGCGCGAGATGCAGCGGTTGAGCGGCACGGATGCCGCGCTGCTCGGGGACGAGGAGATCCTGCGGATGATCCTGCCGGCGATCCGGGCCGATTACCGGGCGGCGGAGACGTATCGGTACGAGCCCGGGCCGGCGTTGCGGTGTCCGGTGGTCGGGTTGACGGGGGATGCGGATCCGAAGGTGGGGGTGGATGAGGTGGCGGCGTGGGGGCGGCATACGGAGGCGTCGTTCGAGGTGAAGGTGTATGCCGGGGGGCACTTCTATCTGACGGGGCATCAGGGGGCGGTGATCGAGGAGGTTGCGCGGCGCTTGCGCTGACGCGCGGGGGTTTTGCCCCCGGCCCGCCCTTTCGCCGTTTCCGGCAGGGGGCTGCGCCCCCGGAGCGCCCTGCGGGCTCCCCCAGAGGGGGTACCCCCGGTCCTCAAGCGCCGGACGGGCTGATTCAGCCCGTCCGGCGCTTGAGGACAATGCGGCGGAGCCGCATTGCGGGCCCCGGGGCTCCGCCCCGGAAGAAACGGTGAAAGGGCGGGCCGGGGGCAAAACCCCCTACGAGACGCGCACGCCGCCCGGCGAGCCGTCCATCCTCATGACGACCGTGACGACACGCCCCTTCGCATCCTTCGCCACCGCCGGCGTGAACCGGTGCGGAGCACCCCCCGCCTGCCAAGGCCCCGGCCGCCCGGAACCCTTCGAGACGCGGACCCGCCCCGCATCGTCCCGCGCGGCGAGCACGACCGTCCGGCCGTCCTGCGCCAGGGCCACCCGCCCGTACCCGCCGATCTCGGCGCACTCGGAGGTCACCCGCCACTTCCCGTTCTCCGGGCGGTCCGCGACGATCACCCGGGCCGTGCCGGGCTGGCGCATGGCGAGCCGGACGCCCCCGCCGGAGAGGGGGGCGAGCGACAGCGGGCCGCTCGCGGTGGGCAGCCGGGTCGCGCCGGCCGGCTGGGGCGGCTCGCCGTCGGACTCGGAGACCCAGTGGTGGACGGTCTTCGTGTCGGCGGCGACGACGTGGAGGCGGCCCTTGTCGTCGAGGACGGCGTCCATTCCGTCCAGCACGCTCACCGGCTCGTTCTCGACGGACAGCCGCTCCCAGTCGGTCCAGTCCCGGCCGCCCTCGCCGGTGCGGAACAGCAGGTTGCCCGCCCAGTCGCGGACGAGGACGTACACCTTGCCGTCCTTGTCGGCGACGGCCAGCGGGTGGCCGACCTCCATCGACCGCTCCGGGTCGGCCTCGGGGGAGCCGAGGGACTCCCAGCCGCCGAAGGCGGGGGTGCCGCCGCGGGGGGTCCGGCCGGTCTGCCGGGCGGTGACGACGTCCCGCCGGTGGTCCTTGCCCCGCGCCGGCAGCTGGGTGCGCACGGAGAACAGCTGGAGCGTGCCGTCGGAGTGCCGCAGGACCTGCACCTGGCCCTCCAGCATCGAGCCGCCGACGCGCACCGGGCGGGACCAGGTGCCACTGGCCGGCCGGGTCTCCGTCCAGCAGTGCACCGCGCCGTCGAGGAGGGCGAAGGCCGCGAGCCGCCCGTCGGGCAGCGGCTGCACCCAGCGCTGGGTGCCCGGCGCCCGGTGCCGGCAGTTGTTGGACCAGCGGACGTCCTTGGAGCGCTTGCCGACCTTGCGGTCGCCGCACCCCGCCGCGTCGCCGCAGTCCTTGCCGTCGGCCCAGCCGTAGGTGTCGAGGATCTTCACCTTGTGCCGGGTGGTGGCCGCGTCGAGGTTCGAGGGCAGCAGGGAGACCTCGTAGCCGACGAAGCTCTCGACCGCCGTGGGACGCGCGTGCCCGCGACCCCAGTACTCGGCGAGCGCGGCCTGGGCGAAGTAGGCGGAGGTGGTGTGGTCCTGGTGGTCGTAATGGGATATACCGGCCAATTCGGGCGCCACTCCCGGGAACTGCTGCTGGACCGCCCGGTGCGTGGGGCTGGGGTCCAGCGTGCGCACGACCGTGGGCCGGTAGCGTTCGAAGACGGCCACGAGCGAGTCGATGACCTGCTGCCGGGTGTAGAGGAAGGTGCGCTTGACCGGGCTGTGCGCCGGGACGAGCGTCGTCAGCCTCGGCGTGGCCCCCAGCCACAGCCCGCGCAGGCTCTCCTTGCGCGGGACGCGGATGAACCGGGCCTCCACCAGCTCCATGAAGATCAACTTGACCTGGGGTGCCGCCTTCAGGGTCTGCAGCTCGACCTGGAAGCCGGGCAGCAGGGTCAGCGTCTCCACCTTCCAGGGGCTGAGCCAGTCGCCCGTCGCCATCTGGGCCGTCGCCTCGCGCAGGCCGTTGATGCGCGCCCGGACGAACTCCGGCCGCCGCTCGGGCAGTTTGGGATAGCCGGGTGTGTTGGCGAGCGCGTTGCGGCCGTCCGACTCGCCGCCGGTGAGGCACACCGTGATGGTCGGGGCGCCGCTGCGGATGGACTGCTCCAGCTCCGGGTTCATGAAGTACAGGGAGTCGTCCGGGTGCGCGATGACGTGCACGAACGACTGGTTCGTGACCGCCTTCGCGGGCTGTGCCGGGAACTCCTGTCCATGTCCCCCGTGGGCCGCCCCGGGCGCCAGCCACTGCCAGGCGCCGACCGTACCGGTCCCCGCGACCAGACCGGCGCACGCGACCTGGAGCACCCGGCGGCGTGGAAGCTGTGATATTCGCCCCGGCACAGGGGTCTCCCATCTCCCGCGCGCGAAGCGCGGTAGAGCAAACGCGGACATGCTGGACAAAACCGATTCAACCCCCCTTAGTTGACCGTAAGATCTTACGACTCACGACGCGCGGTTTTCCCTCTGTCATGTAACAGCCGTGCCTCGGCGAGCCGTAGATTGCGATGCGATCGGGCAACGCGAGGCTCAACGGTGCTCGTGGGACGCCTGCGAGGTCATGGGGTCACCGAGGGGCGCGGTCGTTGAGAATCCTCTGAAAGAGGTAGTGGTCCCGCCAGGCACCGTCGATGTGCAGATACCGCGGAGCGGTCCCGATCCGCTCGAACCCGCACTTCTCCAGCACGCGCTGGGAGGGGGTGTTGGACGTGACCGTCCCCGCCTCGATCCGATGCAGCCCCAGTTCCTGCCCGGCCAGTTGGCACGCCGCCTCCACCGCGGCGGTGCCCAGCCCGCGGCCGGCGCGCGCGGCGGCCACCCAGTAGCCGAGTTGGGCGCTGTGGAAGGCGCCCCGCACCACGTTGTTGAGGTTGACGATGCCGACGATCCCTTCGTCCCCGGCGTCCAGTACCCAGGGCATCACCCGACCCGCGTCCCGCAGTTCGAGCAGCTCGGCCAGCCGGGCCGCCTGCCCCTCCGGCGTGCGGAAGGCGTCGCGCCCCCGGGGCTCCCAGGGACGCAGGTGGTCGCGGTTGGTCTCGTACGCCGCGGCCAGGGCGGCCGCGTCGGCGAGGGCCACGGGGCGCAGGGCGACGCCATGGGCGACGGTGCGGGGTTCGATGATCATCCCCGTAGCCTAGGGCGGCCCGCGGACCGCGGCGAACAGGCGTCCGCCCGGCCCACCCCCTACCCCGGTATGACCCGCAGTTCGGCACCACGGTGTGACGTTCCGCGGGACACCGCGTCCTTACCTTCCTCCCCGTTCGCCGCAGCAGGCGGTCACCGAACAGGACGAGGGGGAGACACTCCATGCGCCGCTTCAAGCGCACGCTGGCCGCCGTCGCGCTCACGACGACCGTGATCACCGGGACCGCGGGGTGGGCCACCGCCCACCAGCAGACCGCCGTCACCGGACCGCCGGCCGGCACCGCGGCGTGGCGCGCGGACCACTCCCTGCACCGTGCCCTGCCCGACCCGGCCACCGCCGCGCCGACGGAGGTCGCCCGCTTCTTCGCCGCCCTCCCCGAGGCCGCCCGGCAGCGGCTGGCGGCACGTCACCCGCTGGTCGTCGGGAACCTGGACGGTGCGCCGCCGGCCCTGCGGTACGCGGCCAACCGGCGCGCGCTGACCGACGGGCGCGCGGTGCAGCGGGCCCGGGCCGCCGACGCGTCGCTGCCCTCGTACGAGCGCGAGCGGGCGCGCGAACTCGCCGACCGCTACGGCGAGCTGCTCGCCCCCGGCCGGCAGATCCTCGCCTTCGACCCGCGCGGCCGCGGCCAGCTCGCCGAGGTGTACGGGGACCTCGCCGCCGCGCGGCGCACCGCCGTCGTCGTCCCGGGCTCCGACATCGACCTCTCCTCCTTCGACCGCGACCGGGACCCGTACGGCACCCCGGCCGGCATGGCGAAGTCGCTGCGCGCCGAGATGCGCCGCCAGGACCCCCGCACCCCCACCGCCGTCATCGCCTGGGCCGGCTACACCACCCCCGTCGGCGTCGGCCTCGACGCGGCCACCGGCCGGCTGGCCGAGGCCGGAGCGCCCCGCCTCGAACGCTTCCTCACCGGTCTCGCCGCCTCCGGCGCCGCGGCGCCCGCCGTCTTCTGCCACAGCTACGGCTCGGTCGTCTGCGGGCTGGCCGCGCACGCCCTGCCCGCCCGTGACCTCGTCGTGCTCGGCAGCCCCGGCGTGCACGCCGACTCGGCCGCGGAGCTGGGCACCGCGGCGCACGTCTGGGCCACCCGTCGCAACGGCGCGGACTGGATAGGCAACGTCCCCAACGTCGAGCTCCTCGGGCTGGGCCACGGCACCGATCCCACCTCGGCGGAGTTCGGCGCCCGCCCCGTGCCCTCGGACGGCGCCCACGGCCACACCGGCTACTTCGCCCCCGGCACCGCCTCGCTGCGCAACTTCGCGCGGATCGCGCTGGGCGCGTACGCGGCCGTGCGATGACGGATCGCCAAGAGTTCTTCGCGAAAACCTCTTTGCGAAGAACTCTTGGCGTTCTAGGGTGCCGTCATGAGCGAAGAAGACGAACGGACCGGAGCGACCCGGGGGTTGGCGCCCGATCCCGAGACGGACGTGGTGCTGGACGCCCGCGGGCTGCGCGCGCTCGCCCACCCCGTGCGCGTCCAAGTGGTCGGCCTGCTGCGGACGTACGGGCCCTCGACCGCCACCCGGCTCGCCGAACGGATGGGCGTCGGCTCCGGCGTGACCAGCTACCACCTGCGGCAACTCGCCGCCGCCGGCTTCGTCGAGGAGGACGGTGGGCGTGGCAACGCCCGCGAGCGCTGGTGGCGGGCGGCCCACGAGGCGACCTGGTTCAACGACAAGGACCTCGCCGACGCGGAGCCCGAGGCCACCGCCGCCTACCGGGCGTCCGTGGCGAGCCTGCACGCCCTGCGCACCCAACTCGCCCTCGGCCAGGCCCCGTCGATGTCCAAGGCGTGGCGCGACCGCCTGGAGATGAGCGACTGGTGGCTGTGCCTGACCCCCGAGGAGACGGAGCGGCTGGCGGGGGAGCTGCGGGCGGTCATGGCGCGCTACTGGCGGCCGGACGCCTCGGACGTGCTCGAGGGCGCCGAACCCGTACGGGTTGTCATGCACCTGCTCCCCGAGCCCGGGACCGCCCCGGAACCGGGGGAGTCGTGACCCTCACGGACACCTGCCGGGAGGCGCCGGCGCGCACCCTGCGGCCGCTGGCCGCGGTGCTCTCGTCCCTGGCCGTCGCCCTGACCGCCACCCGCGTCTCGGCTGTCGCCCTGCCCTGGTTCGTCCTGGTCACCACCGGGAGCGCCACCCTGACCGGGCTGGTCGCCTTCTGCGAAATGGCCCCGTACGTCCTGGTCAAGGCATTGACCGGGCCGCTCGTGGACCGCGTCGGGTCACGCGTCGTCTGCTGGACCGCCGACGCGCTGAGCGCGGCCGCCGCGGGGCTCGTCCCGCTCTGCCACGCCCTGGGGATACTGCACTTCTGGCTGCTGCTCCCGCTCGTCGCCGTCATCGGTGCGGTGCGCGGGCCCGGCGACCTGGCCCGGGACGTCATGGTTCCGGAGGCCGCCGAGCGCGGCGGCGTCCCCCTGGAACGGGCCACCGGGCTCGCCGGTGTCGTCGAGCAACTCGCCGCGACGGTGGGGCCCGCGGCGGGCGGGGCGCTGGTGGCCGTCGTGGGGCCGCTCCCGGCCCTGGTCGTCAACGCGGCCTGTTTCGCGCTCGGTTCGCTGGCGATCGTGCTGCTGCCGCCGAGGGGGGACCGGGCGGGCCGCGGCGCCCGCCGCCACGGAGCAGGGCTACCGGCGCCGGCTGGCCGAGGGGTTCGCGTTCCTGCGCGGTGACCCGCTGCTCCTGACGATCACGCTCGTCGTCGGCGTCGGGAACTTCCTGCAGGCGGGCTTCGGCCAGGTCCTCATCCCCGTCTGGGCCCGGGAATCGGGCGCCGGCCCGGCGGCCGCCGGACTGGTCAACGGCCTCTTCGGGGCGGCGGCGATCGGCAGCGGGATCCTCGCGGCGGCCGTCGCCCACCGGCTGCGCCGGCGCCCGGTCTTCTTCGCCGGCTACCTGCTCGCCGAGATGCCCCGTTTCCTGGTCCTCGCCCTGGACGCGCCCTTGTGGGCGGTGGCCGTGGTGTTCGCGGCGGGCGGCTGCGGCGCGGGCTTCCTCAACCCGATCCTGGGGGCGGTCTCCTTCGAGCGGGTGCCGCGGGAAATGCTGGGCCGGGTGCGGTCGTTGAGCGGCGCCCTGGCCTGGGCCGGGATCCCCTTCGGGGGGCTCGCGGCCGGAGCGGCGGTGGGCGCGGCCGGGCTCGGGGCGACGCTGACCGGAGCGGGGGTCGCGCACGGGGCGCTGGTGGGCGTGGGCGGGCTGAGGAAGGAGTGGGCCGAGATGGAGCGGGGCGGCGGCCGGCGCGCTGAGCCGCCGTGCGCCACTCGTCCCCGGTCGCGCTACTCCTCCCCGGCCTCGATGTCGGCCAGGCATTCCAGGACGGCCCGCTCGCGCGGGTCGTCGAGCGACGCGTAGATCTCCAGGGCGCGTCGCAGCGTCCGCCGGGCCTGCCCGGTAAGGCCCCGTGCCCGGTAGCCGATGCCCCAACTGGTGCAGGCGTGGGCGGTTCCGGCGCGCATGCCGTGCGTTCATGGAGGTCGAGTGCCGTCCGGTAGCACGTCTCGGCCTGCCGGTGGTCGCCCGTCTCCCGGTGGGCGGTGGGCGATCAGCGTCCAGGTCGACGCCTGGAGCCACAACGAGCTGTGCGCACGGTGGAGTTCCTCCGCCCGGTACAACGGGCCGACGGCCTGCTCGGGCCTGCCGAGCGCGAGCCGCAGCTCGCCGAGTACGCTGGAGGGCCAGGCCCGTGGACCACGCGCGTCGCCGCGCCCGTCGCGAGGTCCACCGCGCGGGCCGCGTGATCGGCGGCCTCCGCGCCACGGCGGCGGTGCAGGCAGGAGATCGTGTACGCGACCAGCGCCGCGCTCTCGCCGACCGCGTCGCCCGCCGTGGCGAACCGTTCGACCGTCCGCCGGTAGTGCTCGCCGGCCCGTTCGTGGTCCCGTGCCCCGGCCGGGCCGCGGCCAGGACGCTCTCGGCACAGGCCTCCGCGAGCGGCCCGCCGCCCTCCGCCGCCGCACGGGCACGGTCCCGATGGTCAGCAGATCGCCGTGGTGATGGCGCAGATACAGGAACGGCCACAGGGCGTACGGCAGTTGCCACGTCACCGGGCTGCCGGCCGTGCGGGCGGCCTCGACGCACGCCTTCAGGTTCGCCCTCTCGCCCTCGCACCACTCCAGTGCCTCCGCGAGCGAGGCGAACCGCAGCGGCACGCACCGCGCGGGCACGTCCACGGTCTCCACCCGGTGCCGGCCCCCGGCCCAGCAGCACGTCCGCCACCGACTCGGCCGAGTGCAGGTACCAGGCGAGCACCCGGGCGGTGCAGGCTGCCAGCTCCTCCCGGGACTCGTCGGCCCCGGGCGCACTCGCGCGCGTAGTCGCGCAGGAGGTCGTGCATCCGGTACCGGCCGGGCCGCACCTCCATCACGAGGTTCGCGGCCCGCAGTTCGCCGAGCAGCCGGCCGGACCGCGCGGCCTCCACGCCCACGGACGGCCCCGCGCGGCCGCCACGCCCATCTCGGCCGCCGGTGCAGCGCCAGCAGCCGAACGCCCGCGCACTGGTCGGGCGGGAGCGCCCGTAGGACCAGGCGACACGAACGCCACCGGCGGTTGCCCGCTCTCCCCGGGCACGCCAGGAGGTCCTAGTCCGTGCGCCGGTGGTGTCCGGTCCCCGGCCGGCGCGGCGTGAACGGATCCCCCCACTCCGCCAGGTGCTCGGCCGCGATCCGCAGGGCGAGCGGGAGGCAGCCGCAGTACCGCGCGACGGCCGACAGCGTCGCCGCCGCGTCGTCCGGTGAGCCGGGCCGGAGGGCCGCCGCCCGGACCCCCGGCGCTGTCCGCCCGCCGAGCGCACTCCGCAGGAACCCCACCGCCTCGTCGACCGGCCAGCGGTTCCAGGGCGATGCGCAGGGCGCCGTGCCGTACGCTCAGGGCGGTCAGCCGCCGTCGGCCCGTGACAATGACCAGGCTTCCGCCGACGGCCGGCAGCAGCGGTGCCACCTGGGCGGCACCGGTGGCGTCGTCGAGCACCACGATCACCCGGCGCTCCGCCAGCATGCTGCGGACCAGGGCCATCCGCTCGACGGGATCCCCCGGGACGTTCTGCGGCAGCTGCCCCAGGGCGTGGAGCAGCCCGGTCGCCACGTCCTCCGGTGCCACCCGGTTCCCGGACGGACCGTGCGCGCCCAGGTCGGCGAAGAGCGCCCCTTCGGGCCATGAACGGGCCAGGCCTCCGGCGAGCGCGACGGCGAACGTCGTCTTGCCGACGCCGCCCATCCCGTCCACCGCGATCACGGCCGGACCGGAGTGCCCGGCGAGGAACGCCTCCGCGTGCTCGACCTCCGCCTCCCGTCCCCACATCCGTCCCACGGCGGGCAACTGGGCCGGGACCGGGCTCCCGGTGCGGGCCTTCCCGGGGACCGCCGGGGCCGGGTCCGCGGCCCGCGGCCGGTCGCGCGCGAGCCGGGCCAGGTCGTCACCGGAGTCCAGGGCCCGGTCGCAGCGTTCGGCCAGTTCCGGGGTGAGGGGGCGCAGGCCGTTCTCGACCCGGCTCAAGTAGCTCTTGCTGTAGTGGACTTGCAGGGAGAGCCGGGCCAGCGACCAGCCGCGCCGGATGCGCAGGGAACGAAGATGCTCGCCGATCGACACCGTGCGTCCCCCATGCCCTCATGAACCAGGGCTTCACCCTGCGCAGTCGGGAACACCGTACCTGCAGGTCCTCCGTCCCCCGCGCCCGGCGCCGGGCCGTTGCCAACGCCGTTGGCAACGGCCGGCAACGGTCCACCGGCCCTCTCCGTACGTCAACGGCGTTACCGTCGAGGCGTTCAGGATCAAGGAACGGGGGCTGCCCGGTACACCCCAGTGCCACCCTCAAGCCGCGGCAGCCCCGGCTCCCTTGCCGCCACCGGCGAAGACCTACCGGTCCCCGACCCGTCGCAGCTTGAGGACGTGGTCCGTCCGGAGCCCGGACCGGCCCTCCGGGCCGGAGACCTCACGGCGGAGGGAGTCGCGGACCACGACCCGCCAGTCCGGTGAGGGCGCGCCGACCGCGTCCAGCACCTCCTCCGGCGAGAGGAACCGCATCGCCGGATCCGTCTCCACCCACTCCGGCAGCCCCGCGTGTCCCACCACCAGCAGCACCCCTCCGGGCGCCACCGCCCCCGCCGCCGCCCGGAGGATGCGCTCGGTCGGCAACTCCACGGGGGAGTGCAGGAATTGGGTGGAGACGAGGTCGTAGGCGCCGGCGGGGAAGGAGCGGCTCAGGTCCTCCTGACGCCAGTCGACCCGGTCGGCGACGCCGGACGCCGCGGCGTGGGCCGCGGCCCGGCCGAGGGCGGTGGGCGAGACGTCGACGGCGGTGACCCGCCAGCCGCGGCGCGCCAGCCACACCGCGTCGGCGCCCTCGCCGCAGCCGAGGTCGAGGGCGGTGCCGGCGGTGAGCCCGGTGGTCTCGCGGACCAGCAGAGGATTGGGCTCGCCGCTCCAGACGCGTGCGTCGCGGCGGTAGAAGTCCTCCCAGAAGGCGCGGGTCGCGGGGCAGTGGCGTTCGTGGTTCATGGGGGCCGTCCTTGCGGTGGTGCGTGCTGCCGATGACGAAGGGCAGTGCGTGCTGCCGATGACGGAGGGGCATGCTGGGGCCGTCGCGGAGCGCCGGCCAAAATCCATTGCGGCAACGGCAAGTCGGGGCCAGAGCGCTCCGTACAGTGGTTATAAGCAATCGTTCTGGCATCCATCTTGACCAGCTCTTGGACTTATGGGAGCCGCGCGAGCATCGTGGTGCCATGGAGACCAGCGCACAGACACTCACCGGCCTGACGGGACCGGTGCTCCGCCCCGGCGACCCCGGCTTCGAGGAGGAGCTCGTCGGCTACCAGACCGCCTACACCCACCGCCCGTCCGTGGTCGTCGGCGCGGCCGACGCCGAGGACGTGCGGCGGGCCGTGGCGCACGCGGCCGCCGAGGACCTCCCGGTCGGCGTCCAACTGACCGGGCACGGGCTGTCGGTGGCCGCCGACGGCGGGGTGCTCGTCAGCACCCGGCGGATGACGGACGTGCACGTGGACCCGGAGGCGCGTACCGCCCGGGTCGCCGCCGGCGCGCGCTGGGGCCACGTGATCGACGCGGCCGGCCCGCACGGCCTGGCCCCGCTGAGCGGTTCGACACCCACCATCGGCGCGGTCGGCTACACCCTCGGCGGCGGACTCGGCCTGCTCGCCCGGCAGTACGGCTACGCCGCCGACCACGTGCGCTCGCTGGAGGTCGTCACCGCCGATGGCCGGCTGCGCGAAGTCGGCCCGGGCGACGAGCTGTACGGGGCCCTGCTGGGCGGCGGCGGCAACTTCGGCATCGTGACCGCGCTGGTGGTGGACCTCTTCCCGGTGCCCGCGCTCTACGGCGGGCAGCTCGTCTTCGACACCCCGCTCGTCGCCGAGTCCCTGGAGACGTGGCGCCGTTGGACCGCCGGCGTGCCCGAGGAGATGACCTCCTCCGTCACGCTGATCCCCTTCCCGGACATCCCGCAGCTGCCCGAATTCCTCCGCGGCCGCTACGTCGCCTCCTTCCGCATCGCCTACAACGGCCCCGCCGAGGAGGGCGAGCGCCTGGTCGCGCCGCTGCGCGGGATCGGCCCGCGCCTGGACGACACCCTGCGCGT
The DNA here is from genome assembly GCF_039535865.1 of Streptomyces thioluteus. Lineage (NCBI taxonomy): Bacteria > Bacillati > Actinomycetota > Actinomycetes > Kitasatosporales > Streptomycetaceae > Streptomyces > Streptomyces thioluteus. The sequence goes on along the minus strand of NZ_BAAAXZ010000075.1, from coordinate 22,556 downwards.
GCTCCCGTACACCGAGTCCGGCGCCATCCACGACGAACCCGAGGAGCCCAACGCCTACGCCGGCACCAGCGCGTTCCTCGACGAGCTGCCGTCCGAGGCGCTGAAGGCCCTGCTGGAGGCCGTCGGCCCGGACTCCCCGGTGCCGGCCTTCACCGAGATCCGCCACCTGGGCGGGGCGCTGCGCCGGGGCGCCGAGGGGATCACCGTGGACCACCGCGGGGCGGACTTCCTCGTGGCCGCCGTCTCCGGCTACTTCCCGGGCGTCGGCCCGGACGAGGTCCGCGCCCGGCACGGCCTGCTGCGCGAGGCCCTCGCCCCCTGGACCGTCGGACACAGCCTCAACTTCCTCTACGGCGACGGCGGGCACGCCGACGAGACCCAGGTCCGGGCCGGATACGAGGCCGGCACCTACGAGCGGCTCGCCGCCCTCAAGGCCACCTACGACCCGCGGAACATCTTCCGCCTCAACCGCAACGTGCGTCCGGCATAACGAACCGTCAGTTCCGTTTCGGCCACCCCCTGCCGCGGCGCGACGGCACCTGGTAACTTCTGCGAAGTTGATCATCCGTACGCCGAACGGACGTCCGGCATTCAACGGATCACCCCGCACAGTTCATCATTTGCCAAAGGATGCGTCTTGCTCCGTGACCGGCTCAGCCGTTTGAACCGATTTGCCCGCCATGCGACGGCGACCGCCGTCGTCCTCGCCGTCCTGCCCGCCGGTCAGGCATTCGCCGACGGCGCGTCCTCGGCCACGCCGCACCTCGACGCGGTCGAGCGGACGCTGCGTCAGGTCTCGCCCGGCCTGGAGGGCGAGGTCTGGCAGCGCACCGAGGGCAACAAGCTGGACGCCTCGGCGGCCGACGCCTCCGACTGGCTGCTGCAGACGCCCGGTTGCTGGGGTGACGACAAGTGCGCCGAGCGCCCGGGGACGAAGCGGCTGCTGGCGAAGATGACCGAGAACATCTCGGCGGCGCGGCGCACCGTGGACATCTCCACGCTGGCGCCCTTCCCCGACGGCGCGTTCCAGGACGCGATAGCCGCCGGCCTGAAGGCCTCGGTCGAGGCCGGCAACAAGCCGAAGGTCCGCGTCCTGGTCGGCGCCGCGCCGGTCTACCACATCAACGTACGCCCCGGCGCCTACGTCGACGACCTGCGCAAGCGGCTGGGCAGGGCGGCCGGGTCCGTCACGCTCACCGCGGCGTCGATGACGACCTCCAAGACGGCGTTCTCCTGGAACCACTCCAAGCTGCTCGTGGTGGACGGCCGTTCGGCCATCACCGGCGGCATCAACAACTGGAAGGGCGACTACCTCGACACCGCCCACCCGGTCTCGGACGTCGACCTGGCCCTGACCGGCCCCGCCGCCTCCTCGGCCGGCCGCTACCTCGACGCCCTGTGGGGCTGGACCTGCAAGAACAAGGGCAACATCGCCAGCGTGTGGTTCGCGGCCTCCGACGGGGCGTCCTGCATGCCGGACCTGGAGAAGCAGGCCAACCCGGAGCCCGCGGGGCCGACGGGGAACGTGCCGGTCATCGCCGTGGGCGGACTCGGCGTCGGCATCCGGGACAAGGACGCCGCCTCGAAGTTCGACCCGAAGCTGCCGACCGCCACGGACACCAAGTGCGTCGTCGGCGTGCACGACAACACCAACGCCGACCGCGACTACGACACGGTCAACCCCGAGGAGAGCGCTCTGCGCGAGCTGGTGCGCAGCGCGGACAAACACGTCGAGATCTCGCAGCAGGACCTCAACGCGACCTGCCCGCCGCTCCCGAAGTACGACGTCCGGCTGTACGACACCCTGGCGCAGAAGCTCGCCTCCGGAGTGAAGGTCCGCATCGTCGTCAGCGACCCGGAGAACCGGGGCACGGTCGGCAGCGGCGGCTACTCGCAGATCAAGTCCCTCTCGGAGATCAGCGACGTGCTCCGGTCCCGTCTCGCCAAGGTCGTCGGTGACGACGGCAAGGCCAAGTCGGCGATGTGCTCCAACCTCCAGCTCGCGAGCTTCCGCAGCTCGAAGAGCGCCAAGTGGGCCGACGGACACGCCTATCCGCTGCACCACAAGCTGGTGTCGGTGGACGGCTCGGCGTTCTACGTCGGGTCGAAGAACCTCTACCCGTCCTGGCTCCAGGACTTCGGCTACATCGTCGAGAGCCCGGAGGCGGCCGCGCAGCTGAAGGACAAGCTGCTCGACCCGGAGTGGGAGTTCTCGAAGGCGACGGCCACGGTCGACCACGAGCGGGGCGTCTGCTCGCTCTGATCCCCCGGCCACGGCCCGAAGCGGCACCCCTTCCCCAGGGGTGCCGCTTCCGCCTTTCCCCACAAGGGAGTTCGGGTGTCGAACGGCTCGGCGCGGGATTCCCTCACCCGTTCGTGAAGCGATTTCCCGACCCGTGTGCGGGGGTGCGACCATGCGCTGGCCCGTCCCGACACACGAGCAACTCTGGAGACTTCATGGACCGAAGTGGGGGAAGCGCGGCCCGTCGCCGGTGTGCGGCGCTGACCGCGTCCGCCGCGGCTCTGGCCCTCGCACTCCCGGCCGGTGCCGAGGCCGCCGCCGGGCCTCCGGGGATCGCCGCCAGGGGCGCCTACCTGCTCGACAGCGGTGCGAACAAGACGCTGTGGGGCAAGGACGCCGACGTCGCCCGGCCGATCGCCAGCACCACCAAGATCATGACCGCCGTCGTGGCGCTCGACGGCCGCCCCTCCGGCCTGGACAAGCAGGTCACCGTCAAGCAGTCCTACCGCGACTATGTGACGCGCCACGGGGCGAGCACCGCCGACCTGCGCACCGGCGACCGGCTCACCGTCCGGCAGCTCCTCTACGCGCTGATGCTGCCGTCCGGTTGCGATGCCGCCTACGCGCTGGCGGACGCGTTGGGCAGCGGCGGCAGCGAGGCCGAGCGGACGAAGTCGTTCGTCGCGCGGATGAACCGCGAGGCGGCCCGGCTGGGGATGCGCAACACCCGCTTCGACTCCTTCGACGGCATCACCAGCGGCGGCAACCACTCCACCCCCCGCGACCTGGCGAAGCTCGCCCGGCACGCCCTCGGCAACAGCACGCTCGTCACCGTCACCAAGGCGATGAGCACCCAGCAGAAGGCGCAGAACGTCAACCGCCGCTACACCTGGTACAACACCAACAAACTGCTCGGCTCCTACGACGGCGTCTTCGGCGTCAAGACCGGATCGACCAGCGCCTCGGGTCCCTGCCTGGTCTTCGCCGCCCGGCGAGGCGGCCGCACCGTCGTCGGCGTGCTCCTCAACGACGCGCCGAACCGCTACCCCGACGCGGCGAAGATGCTCGACTACGCCTACCACACGCACACCCGCTTCAAGGCGCGCCAACTGCCCGCCGCGGCGCACGAGGACTGAGCGGGACGGCGGTCCGGCGCCCGGGCCGGACCGCCTCAGCGCTCCCCGCCGGTGCGGGGCGACGGCACCGGCGGCCTGTGCACCGGGTATTCGACCGGGTGGCAGTAGTCGAGCCCGGTCAGCGGCTCGTCGGCGAGGAACTTCAGCAGCAGGTCGATCAGTTCCACCGGACGCTCCAGGTGGACGAGGTGGTCCGCGTCCTTGAACATCGCGAACCGGGCGTCGGCGTACCGGGCGGACGCCTCGCGGCTCAGCGCCGGCGTCGTCAGCGGGTCGTGCTCACCGGTGGCCACCAGCACCGGGATCCGTACCACCGGCCCGCCGGACGGCACGGTGTGGTCGAGCAACCGCCGGGTGTTCTCCCGGTACTTGAGCTTCCCGTCGGCGGTCATCTCGTTGAGGGCGCGGGTGAGGCAGCGGATGACCGTGTCCCGCCGGGCCACGGTCACGTGCGGGGCGCGGCAGATCATGGTGTCGAGGATCTGGTCCACGAACTCCGCGTGGCTGCCCCGTTCCAGCATGCGGAGGGTGAGCTCCACGCGGGCCCGGAGGTGGTCGGTCAGCCGTGCCATGGTCCCCACCAGCACCAGCCGTTCGGCGCGGTCCGGGTGGCGGCGCCACCCACTCGTGGGCCACGGCGCTCCCGTAGGACGCGCCCATCATGTTGACCGCGTGCGGCGCGGTCCTCGCCAGCAGCTGGTCGAGCGCACCGCAGAGGAAGTCGATGCCGTAGCGGGCGGGGAGGCGGTCCGCCGCGCCCCAGCCCGGGAGATCGACGGTGATCACGCTCGTCGCCTCCAGGAGCATCCGTTCCAGCCGGCCCCAGGCGCCCCGGTGCTGGAACGCGCCGCCGACGAGGACGATCGGGGCCAGCCGCGCGTCCGGCCGGTGAACGATCCGGCCGCTGTAGGAGAAACCGCCGTAGGTGAGCGGAATGACCTCTTCCGAGAGGGTCGTGGACGTCATCAGAAGTGGTCTCCGTTTCACGGTGAGTGCCGTCACCAGTGAAACGACAGGCGGCGGCGGGACGTTACTGCACGCGGCGGCCGGAGGCCCGCCCGCGGGACGGTCACGGGGCCAGCGCGCGGATCTCCTCGCGGAGGAGAACGGAGAGCCGTCCGGCCAGCGCCCGGTGGGCGTGATCCGTCACCACCGCCAGCGTGGCCGCACCCGTCACATCCCGCACCATGCTCACCACCAAGGGGTGGCCGGGGCTGAGCGCGGGCAGCAGGGACAGACCGGTCAGGGCGGCGGACCCCAGGGTCCGCGGGCCCCCCGCGGTCCGCGAGGCTGCTGCACAGCACCGACGAGTACAGCGGCGAGTCCACGTACCGGCCGAGGACCTCGGTCAGGGGCCCGCGGCGCCCGGCCATCCCGGCCACCGCGCGCGCCTGGGCCAGGGCGCGCTCGTGCAGCGCCACGCGACGGGTGAAACGGTCCACGGCGGCCAGGCGCCGGCCGGGCCGGCCGCGCACCGGGAGCGGGACGCGGACGGTGGAGTAGTGGTTGCCGAGCAGCGCCGCGTCCTCGTCCGGGCGGACGTCGACGGGCACCATCGCGCAGACGCCGGGCAGGAACGGCAGCCGCCCGGCAGCGCCCGCGCCGCGCAGGGCCCCGGCCGTGGCCGCCAGGAACACCGCGTTGGCGGAGGCCCGCCCCGAGGGCAGCGCGTCCCGGGCGGCGGCCAGTTCCTCCGCGCTCACCCCGCTCCAGGCGACGGCCCGCCGGGAGTCCACCGGCCCGTGGAAGGGGAGGGGGCGGCCGCCGGGGAGGACGTCCCGGAGACCCGGCCCCCGGCCGGGCGGGGCCTGGCTTCCCGCCCGTTGCGCGGGCAGCGCGGGCGGCGGCCCGTCGAGCAGATCCTGGACGAGCGTGAGGAGCGACCTGCGTCGAGGAGAGCGTGGTGGGCACGGAGGAGGAGGGCGAATCCGCCGTCCGGCGCGGGCAGTACGTGCAGGTGCCAGGGCGGGCGCGGGGGGCCGAAGGGGCGGGCGATGAGGTGTGCGGTGTGTTCCTCGAGGGAGGCCTGACGGGCCGGGGTGCTCACGTGGTGCGCGGGGTCGAAGGGAGGCCCGGGAATCCACCGGAGTTCGGTGCCGGAGCTGATCCGGAGCCGCTCGTGCCGCGCCCAGCGGTGCGCGACGCGGTCGCGGAGGGCGTCGAGGGCGGGCGGCTCTCCGCCGAACCGGGCGATGAGCCCGAAGGTCATGCAGAGGGCTCCGCCGGCCTGATGGCTGTGCAGCCAGGCGTCCAGAGGGGACATGGGGGTCGGTGGCATCATCTTCCTCCTCGGGCCGGTTCAGCCCGTCCGGCGCTTGAGGACTTCGCCCGAAGGGCGAATAGGGTCCGGGGTCTCCCCGGGAAACGGTGAAAGGGCGGGGCCGGGGCACAACCCCCGCGGCGCAAGCGCCGCGTCACGGCTCCATCGCCGCCACCGCCCGCGCCACCGCCCCCGCCCGTCCTCCCGGGCCAGCCGCCCTGCCACCAGTCCGCCGCCCGCTCCGCGAAGCGTCGTTCGCCCGTCGCGCGCAGCAGCGCCGCCGCCAGCCGCTCCGCGGTGAGCGAGGCGTGCGGCAGCACACCGGGGCTCACCCCGAGCCGTACCAGCCGGGCCGCCCACCACGGCTGGTCGGTGAGGAGCGGCACCGGCAACCGCGGGTACACCCGCCCGCAGCCCGGCCGCCGTCGTCCCGGCACCCGCGTGGTGCACGACCGCCGCCGTGCGCGGCAGCAGCCAGCCGTGCGGGAGGGCCCCGACGGTGATCACGTCGTCGCCGGTCACGGACAGCCCGGCCCACCCCGCCTGGACGACGCCCCGCAGCCCCGCCCGGCGCAGCGCGCGTGCCGTCAGGTCGCCCAGCCGGTCGGGGTCCTCCGGCATCATGCTGCCGAAGCCGACGAACACCGGCGGGGGCCCGGCCGCGAGGAAGTCGCTGACCAGGGAGGGGGGTTGCCAGGACGGGCACTCGTGCGGCCACCAGTAGCCGGCCACCCGCAGCCCGGGCCGCCAGTCGGGCGGCCGGGGCACGACGGTGCGGCTGTAGCCGTGCCAGATGGGCCAGCGGCTCTTCTCCCGTTCCCGGCGCAGCAGATGGACGCCGCGGTGGCGGATGCCGAGGCGTGCGTGCAGCCGCCGGTTGGCGGCCGAATAGAGGGCGTCGGTCAGGGCGTTGACCGTGCGGGCGCGCAGCCGGTTGCCGTACCCGGGCGGCTGCCAGGGCAGCACGCAGGGCGGGAACGCCGAGGTGGGGGCGTCGGGTTGGAGGAAGACGCCCATGCTGCGCACCCGGTGGTACCGGGCGATGACCCGGCCGAGGGGCGCGACGATGGTGGACAGCAGGACGAGGTCGGCCTTGGGGTCGACGGCGGTGAGCAGCCCGTCCACGAGCCGGACGGCGGCCCGTTCGGTGGCGCGGGCGATCTCGTGGAGGGCACGGGGCGAACGCCCGGCGTTCCGGAAGCGGTTGTGCGCGGAGATGAGCTCCTCGAACGGGTCGGCCTCCAGCGGCCGGGTCCGCAGCCCGCAGCAGGTGACCGTGTCGGCGAACTTGGCGTGGGTGACGATCTCCACGTCGTGCCCCTCGGCGGCCAGCCGGTGGCCGAGGCCGGTGTAGGGGGCGACGGAGCCCGTGGTGCCCGCGGTGATGATGTCGATGCGCATGTCCCGGCCTTCCCAGTCCCAGTCGCGGCCCGTCCCGCCCGCCGGGACCGCCGGCCGGTCGCGGGTCGTGTGCCTGCCGGAAACAACGACGGGGCACCCGGCCGGATACGGCACGGGTGCCAACCTGGGCGCATGTGTACGGTTCAGCGGCCGGGGACGGGCAGCGGCCTGCCCTGGCACGTCATGTCCCGTGCGGGGACGCGGCCGTCGAGCAGGTAGCGGTCCACGACGCCGTCCACACAGGAGTTCCCGTTCCGGTACTGCCCGTGGTCGCCGTCACCGGTCACCGTCACCAGGCGCGAGCCGCGTAGCGCGTGGTGGGCCCGTACGGCGGCCTCGTGGTAAGTGGCGGGGTCGTGAGCGGAGTTGAGCATCAGTGTGGGCGGCAGGCCGGCGCCGGTCACCGTCACCTTCGGGGCCGCCGGGGCGGGCCAGGCCGCGCAGACGGCGGCGAAGGTCAGGGCCCGGGCCCCGACGAGCGGCCGCTTCGCCGCGTCACCGGCGGTCCGGCGCACCCATGCCGAGGTGTCGCGGTCCCAGGGGGAGTCGGCGCAGGTGACGGAGAAGTACTCGGCGTAGAAGGCCGGGTCGGGCGCGCGGCCGAGGAGGCCGGCGGCCCGGGCGCGCTCGCTCTCGCCCGCCCGGTCCCAGTGGTCGAGCGCCGCCAGCGCGGAGGCCAGGACGGGGAACCGGTCCGCCCGGTAGAGCGCGTCGGAGGTGCCGTTGTCGAAGCGGTCCGGGGTGATGACGGCCTTGCCGACGGCCACCGGGTGCTCGCGCAGGGCGCGCCGCTGCCGCTCCCACTTCGCCTGCGCGGCGGCCGGGGTGCGTCCGTAGTGGTAGACGTCGTCGTACCGGGCGAGCCAGGGCAGGAAGTCCTGCTCGAAGCGGCGCTGGAAGCTCTTCGGCTGCCCCAGCTCGAACCGCTGCCAGGAGCCGTCGAAGCCCACGTTGCTGTCGAGGACGGCGCGTTCGACGCGCCGCGGGAAGAGCGTCGCGTAGTAGGCGCCGACCATCGTGGCGTAGGAGGCGCCGTAGTACGAGACGGTGCGCGCGCCCAGCAGCGAGCGGAACAGGTCCATGTCGCGGACGGTCTGCTCGGTCGTCAGGTACGGCAGCAGCGCGCCGTCGCGCCGCCCGCAGTCCCGGGCGAAGGCGCGGGCGGTGGCCAGCGTGCGGCGCAGCGCGGCGGGCGACCGGTCCCGGGCGTCGCCGTTGAGGAACCCGGAGAACTCCTCGGGGGTCCGGCACCGGACCCGGGTGCTCCGCCCGACGCCGCGCTGGTCGAAGCTCACGACGTCGTAGGCGGCGGCCACCCCGGGGGAACGGCGGGCGAGATCCGCGGGCCGGGCCAGCCCCGAACCACCGGGCCCGCCGGCCGCCATCATCAGCACGCCGCGCCCGCCCGCACCGGTCGCCCGGTGCCGGGAGACGGCGATGGTCAGGTCGGGACCGGCGCCCGGACGGTGCCAGTCACGGGGGACGGCCATCCGCGCGCACTCCAACCCGGCCGTCCCGTCGCAGGGATGCCAGTCCAGGCGCTGCCCGGTGTACCGGGCGGGCACGGACGGCCCCGCGCCGGGGGCCGCGGCCGCCGGAAGGGCGGTGGCGGCACAGACGGCGGCCACCAGACCGGCCACGACGGCCGCCGCGCGGCGGGGCGTTCTGAACGAGGGCATCGATCCTCCTGAAGTGATCCTGAAGGGAAGGGGCTTCGAGGAAGATCCTCCGGGCCGGGGCGGGGCCGGATCGATCCCACAGGGTTCCGTTCCGGGGGTGGCACTGGCACCACCCCCGGATGGCCGGAATCCATCGCTCCGTTCGAACCTGGGATCAAGATGTTCGAGCTGTCATGTTTGCATGACCTCATGCAAGAGACTCAGGTTCCATCACCCGACGAGCGCACTTACCTCGATCACATCCTGGAGGCCTGGGGCCGTGACCAGGAGGCCGAGGCACTCGTCCAAGGGACGGTGCGGTACAGCCGCGCCGAGGCCCGTGACGCCCTGTTCCGGATCGGGAACGCCCTGCGCGCCGAGGGTCTGAAGCCCGGTGACGCGGTTGGTCTGTTTCTGGCCAACCGGCCCGAAGGCGTGCTCGCCCAGCTCGCGGTCCACCTCATCGGCTGCCACGTCGTCTTCCTGCCCCCGGAGCCGGGCCGGGGCGAACTCGCCGCGCTGGCCGGGCAGGCCGAGGTGCGGGCCATCGTCTTCGACCCCGTCTTCGCGTCGCACGCCACCGCGCTGCCCGGCCTGATGGAGCGTCCGCCCCGGCTGCTGTCCCTCGGCCCCGTGGAGGGCACCGCCGACCTGCTGGCCGCGGCCCGTGAGCTGCCCGCGGAGCGCCCCGCGGCCCCGGCCCTCGCGGCGGACGAGCCGGTCACCGTCTTCTACACCGGCGGCACCCTCGGCAACCCCAAACTCGCCGCGCAGGGCAGGGCCTTGTACGACCGCATGGTCGACGCGGTGCGCAACGCGCCCTGGATGCGCGGACGGCGCGCACTGGCGGCCACGCTGATCACCCACGGCAGCGGGCACCTGGTGTCGGTCCAGGGCCTCGTCTCGGGGGCGACCGTCGTGCTGCTGCCGGCCTTCGAGGCCGGCCACGCGCTGACCGTGCTGCGCGAGGAACGCATCAACTCCGCCATGTTCGTGCCGCCCATGCTCTACGAACTGCTCGACCACCCCGACTGCCGGCCCGGTGACTTCCCGCACCTGGAGTCCCTGTTCGTGGGCGGCGCCGCGTCGGCGCCCGAGCGGCTGCGCCAGGCATGCACCGTCTTCGGCCCGGTGATCGGCCAGGGCTACGGGCAGTCCGAGGCCCTCGGTATCTCCGTCATGATGCCCGAGGAGTACGTCGACGAGCACCCCGAGCGGTGGGCCAGCGTCGGCCGGGCCATCGACGGCGTGGAGGTGGAGATCCGCGACGAGGACGGCACCGCGCTCCCCGACGGGCAGACCGGCGAACTCCACGTCCGCGGCGAGACCCGGATGCTGGGCTACTACCGCGACCCCGAGCGCACGGCCGCCGCCCTGCACGACGGGTGGCTGGCCACCGGGGACGTGGGCTACCGCGACGCGGACGGCTTCCTCTACCTGGTGGACCGGGCCAAGGACATCATCGTCACCGGCCGCACCAGCGACAACGTCTACTCCAAGGTCCTGGAGGACTTCCTGCTCACCCTGGACGGCGTGCGCAACGCCGCCGCCGTGGGCGTCCCGGACGAGCGCTACGGCGAGGCCGTCCACGTCTTCCTGGCCACCGACAAGGACGACGCCGTGGACCCGGCGGCCGTGAGCGCCGCCGCCGTCGCCGAGCTGGGCGAGCTCTACGAGCCGCGCGCCGTCACGCAGTTGAGGTCCCTGCCGGTCACCCGGATAGGCAAGGTCGACAAGAAGGCGCTGCGGGCCATGCTCGGTTCCTGAGCCGGTCCGCGCCGGGCACCCCGTCGGGCATGCGCGCCGTCGCCCGCCCGGTGGGTGCCCGGGGGCGGGCGTCGCGCCGCGCGGGTTCGCTCACGCCCCCGCCGGACCGTCCGTCCGCGCCAGCCCGTAGACCCGCCGGGCATTGCCCGCGCCGATCAGCTCGGCCACGCGCGCGGCGTCGCCCGCCGACCAGGCGCCGTCGCCCACCCAGCCGTCCAGCAGCCGTGCCAGGCCCCGGCGGAACAGCTCGGCGCCCACCACGTACAGCTCCGCGAGGCCGGCCGCGTCCGTGGAGAACATCAGCTTCCCGAAGGGGGCCAGTTCCAGCGCCTCGGCCAGCACCGCCTCGGCGCGTGCCCCGCTGTAGGAGAGGGCCAGCCCGATGTCCGCGTAGACGTGCGGGAAGGCGTGGGCGAGGTAGGCGGCGCTGCGGTGGTACGGGTAGCAGTGCAGCAGCACCAGCGCCGAACCCGTGGGGCGCACGGCGCGGGCGAAGTCGGTGAGCAGCGCCGGGTCGCAGCGGTGCAGGGTGAGGTCCGGGTCGCCGAAGCCGGTGTGGAGCTGGAGCGGCAGCCCGGTCTCGGCCGCCGACCACAGCAGGTGGCGCAGCAGCACCGGGTCGGTCAGCCGGCCGCCCGGCGTGCGGCAGGCCAGCCACCGGTCCGCCGCGGTGCGGACCTCGGCCTGGCCGGGCGGGTTGGGCTCGAAGTCGAGCCCGTAGCGGTAGGCGGCCACGGACTTGAAGGCCACGGCCGTCGTGGCGGCCTTCCGCACGGCGTCGGACACGCCGCCGAGGAAGTCCGCCCGGCCGTCGGCCGCGTCCGCGATCCGCTCGGCCAGCGGCTCCAGGCGGACCACCTCGTGCCAGGCGGCGCCGCCCGCCGTGCGGGCGAGCTCCTCGGGGCCCGTGAGGTCGCCCGCGAGGCCCGTGTCCACCAGGTAGTCGGTGATCCCGGTGGCGCCCAGCAGCCGCCGGGCGGTCTCGGACGGGCCCAGCTCCCGCCGCCGTTCGAGGTACTCGGCGGGGGTGCAGTGCGGGTCGAGGCCGAGCAGCGGCGGGCACCAGCGGCGGACGGCGTACCCGAGCTGGCTGTCGAGGAAGGAGGTGCCGGGCGGGGCGGGCGCGTCCGACTCGCTGAGGAGCGCGGCGAAGGCGTCGGGCCCCGGCTCGGTGCGGAGCAGGCCGTGGCAGTGGTGGTCCACCAGCGCCGCCGGGGACGGCTTCGCGTGGGCCCCCATGTCAGTACCGCCGCCGTGTCGCGTCGGCGATGTCCTGCGGAGCCGCGCCCGCGTACTGCCGGACCTCCGCGCGGCGGACCGCCGCGACGGCCTCGAACAGGGGGTCGCCGAGCGCGGTCCGCAGCAGGTCCGAGCGGGTGAAGCGGTCCAGGGCGTCGGCCGGTGAGGCGGGCAGGCGCTCCTGCCCGCCGGTGACGGCCGGGTCGCCCGTGACCGGCGGCGGCAGCGCCAGCCCGGCCTCGATCCCGGCGAGTCCCGCGGCGATCACCGCCCCGGCCGCCAGATACGGATTGGCCGCCCCGTCGAAGCACTTGACCTCGGCGTTGGCCTGGTCCACCGCGTCCGGCGGGCCGGGGACGAAGCGGATGGCGGCCTCCCGGTTCTCCGGGCCCCAGCAGGCGAAGACCCCGGCCCAGTGCGAGGGCTTGAACCGCAGATGGCTGGCGGGGGGAGGGGGCGCCGAGGGCGAGCAGCGCGGGCAGTTCCCGCAGCACGCCGGCGAGGAACGCCGCGCACTCCGCCGTCATCCCCGACGGGCCGTCGCCGCCCCGGCACAGGTTCCGCCCGCCGCGCAGCAGGCTCAGGTGCAGATGGGCGCCGTTGCCCACCCCGCCGGCGTCCACGACGGGCCCGAACTGGGCCTCCAGGCCGTGCTGTCGGGACACCGCGCGGACGGTCTCGCGGACGAGCACGGCGAGGTCCGCCGCGCCCACCGGATCCGCGGCGGCCACCGACACCTCGAACTGCCCCGGCGCGTACTCGGGATGGATCTGGAGGACCTCGATCTCCTGGGCGGTGAGGGCGTCGAGGACGTCCCGCAGGTAGCCGGACAGCTCCACCAGCCGCGTCATCCCGTAGGCCGGCCCCGAACAGGCGTACCGCAGGCCGTCGTTGGCGTCGCCGTCCCGGGTGACGATCCACTCGGTCTCGAAGCCCATGCGCAGCCGCAGCCCGTGGTCGGCCTCGGCCCGTTCGGCCATGCGGCGGGCGAACTGCCGCTGGCAGGCGGCGTACCGGCGGCCGTCCTGCTCGTACCGGTCGGCCGGCGCCCATGCCCAGCCCGGCTGGGCGGCCAGCACGGTCAGCCGCCCGAGGTCGGGGAAGAGGCGCAGGTCGCCGTCGGGCCCGCCGATATGCGCGCTGGTGACGACGGAATCGTCCGTGAGATAGACGTCGAACACCGGCGACATCCCCACCCCCCAGCGCGCGGCGTGCGCCAGCCGGGCGGTGGGCACGCCCTTGACCCGGGTGATGCCCGCGTTGTCCACCCAGGTCAGGGCCACGGCCCGGACGTCCCGCGCGGTGAGCTGCGCGGCCTCCTGCCGGGCCGCCGACTCCGCGCGCTCCCGTTCCGGCCTGTGCATGCGGTCTCCTCCGGCGGGGTGTGGGGGACGGCGGCACCGGGAAAACCACGCCGCCCAGAGATTCTGGTCCGGATTCCGCCGCGCGACACCTCGTACCGGGGCCTTTCGGTGGAATCGGGGACGGTGCCGTCAAGGCGCCCTGCCGCGGCCGACGTTCGGCGCGGGCACCCGAACTGCGGTTCCCCGCACGGAAGATGCGTGACCGGCCGGAGTGCGGCAGGCGCCTGCGCGCGGGGGACGGCACCGGCCGCGGATCCGGACGGCGGACCCTCGGTTGCGAGAGCGCGGACCTGCCCCGAGGCTGGTGCCAAGATCAGCGATCCAGCTCGGGTGCTTCGTCCCGGAGCGCGGCTTCTCCGCGTCCGTGGACCCCGGGCACGAGGTGCCGGGCCGGCACCGTTGAGGAGTCAGCATGTCGGAAATCCGTGGCGTCCTCCGGCGCGGCCGCGGACGCCACCGGCGCCGCAGGAGGGTGCCGCTGAAGGCCGCGGCCGCGGCCGCGGTGCTCGTCGCCGGCTCGACGTTCGCGGTCACCTCGATGGACGACCAGCCGGAGTGCGACGCCCGGGCGGGACGCGCCGGGACGCACGACGACCACCGGCACGGCTCCTCGGCGGCCATGGGCGCCTGCGCCCCCCGCCCGGCCGGCGGCGCGCAGCCGCACCGGCCGGCCGGCGGGCACGGACCGCCGGAAGGCGCCAACCGCGGTGCCGTGGGCGGCAGACCGGAACGGGTCGGGGTGCCGGACCCGGAGTCCGGCTACGACCGGGAACGCTGCGGCAACACCTCCGGCCGGGTGCTGCTCTCGCTGGACGACTGGCCGTACGACGATCCCGAACGCGCCGTCCGCATCGGCGCGCAGCTCCAGTCGCAGGGGGTCCGGGCGGCCTTCTTCCTCATCAACAAGTACGCCTCCCAGTACCCCCGGATCACCACCGCCCTGCGCCGGCAGGGCCATTGGGTGGGCAGCCACACCTGGTCCCACCAACAGCTCACCCGGCTCGGGGACCAGGAACTCCTCGACGAGCTGCGCAACGGCGTCCCCGGCAACTTCCTGCGCCCGCCCTACGGGGACGTCGGCCCGCGGGAGACGGAGGTCGCCGCGAGCCTGGGGCAGCGGGTCTGCAACTGGACCATCGACACGTACGACTGGCAGCAGACGGGCGGGGCGTTCCGTGACGTGGACGCGATCCGGGCGAGTGTCCGGGAGGCGTCGGTGGAGGAGAAGACCAACGGGGTGATCCTCGGGCATCTGTTCAGCCACTTTCCCGAGGCGCTGCCGGGGATCATCGGGGATCTGCGGGAGCAGGGGTATCAGATGTGCCGGAACACGGGGCCGGTGACGGAGCAGGTGCCGTATCCGTTGGCGTGCTGAAACGTTTCTTCGCCCCGGTCCCGCCCTTTCACCGTTTCTCCCGGGGCTCCGCCCCTCGGCCCGGCACCGCGCTGCGCGCGGGTGGGCGGGGCTTCGCCCCTGCACCCCACCGGGGGGCTGCGCCCCCTGGACCCCTGCGTTCGCCCTCCGGGCGGTGAGCGGGGCTCCGTCCTTCCACCCCCTGGGGGCTGCGCCCAATTCAGCCCGTCCGGCGTTTGAGGACAACGCGGCGCAGCCGCGTTGCGGGGTCCGGGGCGGAGCCCCGAAGCGGGGTGCAGGGGCGAAGCCCCGCCCACCCGCGCGGAGCACGGGACCGACGCCCCACCGCGCGGAGCGCGGCCCCCGCGCGCGGCAGCGCGCAAGCGGGGTCGCGCAGGGGCGCAGCCCCTGCGGGAAACTGGGGGCACCTCCCAGCGGTAGCTGGGGGAGAAAGGGCGGGCCGGGGGCAAGAACCCCTCACCGCCCCACCCGCTCCCGCCGACGCCCCCGCACAACCTCCACCCCCACCGGCAGCAGCGACACCAGCACCACCACCCCCACCACAGGCAACAGATAGCGGTCCACGTTCGGCACCGCCGACCCCAGCGCGTACCCCGCCAGCACCAGCCCGGCCGTCCACAGCACTCCGCCCGCCACCTGCCAGGTGGTGAAGACGCGGCGCGGGACGTCCAGCGCCCCGGCGAGCGGGTTGAGCACCGTGCGTACCACCGGCACGAAGCGCGCCAGGACGATCGCCCGCGCGTGCCCGTAGCGGCCGAGCAACTCCTCGGCGCGTTCGGCCCCTTCGAGCAGGCGCTTGTTGCGGGAGCGGGCCAGCAGCGTGCGGCCGCCGCGGCGGCCGAGCGCGTACCCGCACTGGGAGCCGGCCAGGGCGCCGATCACGGCCGCGGCGAGGACCTGGGCGAGGTCGAGGTGCGGCCCGGAGTGCGCCCCGGGCCGGCACAGCAGGCCCGCGGTGAACAGCAGGGAGTCCCCGGGCAGGAAGAAGCCGATCAGCAGGCCGGTCTCGGCGAAGAGCACGACGGCGATGCCGAGCGCCCCGAACGACGACAGCAGCGAGGACGCGTCGAGCGGGTTGAGGGCGAGGGCGAAGAGGGGCGATGACACGGGAGCGCGGCCTCCGGAGCGAGCGGTCGACGGCTGCACGGGACACGGGAAGGGACGGAAGGACGGTCTACACGACTGTAGACGATCCGGCGGGACGCGTCGCCTCCCGCGCGCCGCCGGGAAGGCGCGCGGCGCTCAGCCGCTCCGCGGACGCCGCGAGTCGGCGTGCACCCCCTGGAGGATGCCCATCGCGGCGCAGACGGCGAACATCGAGGAGCCGCCGTAGGAGACGAACGGCAGGGGGATCCCGGCCACGGGCATGATGCCCAGCGTCATCCCGATGTTCTCGAAGGACTGGAAGGTCAGCCAGCACACCACCCCGCCGGCCAGCAGCGTGGCGAACATGTCGTCCGCGCGCCGGGCGATGCCCAGGGCCCGCCACAGCACCACGCCGAGCAGGGCGATGACGGTGCCGGCGCCGAGGAAGCCCAGTTCCTCGCCGGCGACGGTGAAGACGAAGTCGGTCTGCTGCTCGGGCACGAAGCCCCCGCTGGTCTGGAAGCCGTGGAAGAGGCCTTGGCCGAGCAGCCCGCCGGAGCCGATGGCGATCCGCGCCTGGTGGGTGTTGTAGCCGACGCCGGACGGGTCCAGGTGCGGATCCGCGAACGCGGCGAAGCGGTTGATCTGGTACGCGCTCAGCAGGTGGAGCCCGAACACCGCGACGACCGCGGTCGCCGCCGCCCCGGCGAGGAGGGCGAGCGTGCGGCCGGAGACGCCGGAGAGGAAGAGCATCCCCGCGGTGACGGCGGCCAGGACCAGGCTCGTGCCCAGCTCGTGGCTGGCCATGATCACCAGGGCGGGCACGGCGAAGAGGGCGAGCGCGATCAGGGTCTGCCGACCGCCCGGCACGCTCCCGCGCCGGGTCTCGCGCTCCTCCGCGAGCAGCGCGGCCAGCATCACGACCAGGGCCGGTTTGACGAACTCGGAGGGCTGGAGCGAGAAGCCGCCGCCGAGCACGATCCACGAGTGGGCGCCGTTGATGGTGCTGGCCAGCGGGGTCAGCACGGTGGCGAGGAAGAGCAGCGACGCCCCGTAGAACACCGGCGCGTACCCGCGCAGCCGGCGGTGGCCCAGGAAGGCGAGCGCCAGGCACAGGGCGAGCCCCAGCAGCAGGTTGAGCATGTGCCGCTTGAGGTACGAGTGGGGATCCCCGCCGGCCGCGTCCTGCCGGTGCACCGTGGCCGACCAGGTGAGCAGCCCCCCGACGCCGCCGAGGGCCACCATGGCGCCCAGCAGGACCCAGTCCAGGCGCCACAGCGGGGAGGAACGGCCGAAGGCCCTCAGCAGCGGGCGGCGGGCCTGGGGCCGGACGAGTGCGATACCCACGGGCGGTCCTCCGGGACGCAGGTGACGGCCGGAAGGGAGTCCCGTGCGGGACCGGCCGGGGAGGGTCCTTCCCCGGCCGGGGCCCGCCCTCCCGTCGGTTCACCCGATCGTGAGGTCGTCCGCGAGGACGGCGCCCTGCCCGTACCAGCCGTGGACGTAGACGGTGACCTTGCCGGAGGAGTCGGTGGTGAAGGGGACCGCGAGCCTGGTCCAGTCGCCGGACGAGGCCCACTTGCTCGCCGTCGCGCCGCCCGAGACGCCGAGGAAGGCGTAGTCGCCGCGCACCCAGCCGCCGAGCGTGTACGACGTGCCGGGCGACAGCGTCAGCGTCTGCCGGCACTCGCCGGTGCCGGATGCCGTGGGGGCGGTCCGCAGCGCGTACGAGCCGCCGTGCACCGGGCCGTTGACCACCGCCGCGCCCTGGTCGCAGGTCCAGGGGGCGGTGACGCCGGTCTCGAAGTCGCCGTTGACGACGCGGCCGGGGGCGCCGTGGCCCGGGACGGTCAGGGTGTACGTCGCCGTGTGACTGCCGGACGGGGCCGTGCCCGTCACGGTGAGCGGGTAGGAGCCGGGCGGGACGTCGGAGGCGACGGAGACGGTCAGCCGGGCGGAGTCGCCCGCGGTCACGGACGAGGGGGAGACCTCCGCGGTCACCCCGCGCGGGGCGCCGTCCACCGCGAGCCGGACCGTCTGGGCCGGGCCGGAGACCGCGGCCGTGCCGACGGCGGCCGTCGCCGAGCCGCCCGGGGGCACGGAGGATCCGCCGGGGGAGACGGACAGCGAGAAGTCCGGCTGCGAGGGTCCGCCGCCACCGGTGAACGGGGCGAAGGCGCGGCTGAAGTCCCAGGTCTCCTGGGCGATTCCGGAACAGGTGTCGGACCCCTTGGTGCCCGGGCAGCCGCCGTTGTCGCGCTGGAGCGCCCAGAACGAGAGGGTGTTGATGCTCCTGGACACCGCCCACTGGTAGACCTTGGCCGCGTCCTGGGTGGTGAAGGTCTCGGCCGGGCCGTAGTCGTCGATGCCCGGCATCTCGGTGACGCCGGTCATCGCCCACAGTTGCGCGTCGTTCTTCGCCGGGTAGAGCTGCGCCAGTTGGGCGTGGAGTCCCTCGGCGGCGCTGACGGTGTCGGCGGCCATGTCGTGCTGGGCCCCGTCGTAGTAGTCGAACGTCATGATGTTGACGACGTCGACCCGGGTGCCGTTGGCGACGGCGTTGCGCAGGACGGCGAGCCCGCTGTCGGCGAGGCCCCGGGTGGTGGTGGGCAGGGTGTAGGAGATCTGGAGCGTGCGCCCCTGGGCGGCGGCCCAGTCCTGCACCTTCTTGACCGCCTTGTTGCGGCGGTCGATCCCGGCGCTGTTGGTCAGCGAGTTGTCCTCGATGTCCAGGTCGATGCGGCTGATGTCGTAGGTGGTGATCACCTGTTGGAAGGCCTCGGCGACCTTGTCGGTGTCGGTGCAGCTGTCGGCCAGTTCGGTGCCCCCGTTGTCGGCCGCGTAGCCGCCGAAGGACGGGATGACGTCGCCGCCGCGGGACCGGATGGTGGCGAAGTCGGCGCCGAATACGGAGGAGGAGACCGGCTTGCTCCTGTCGCCGTTCCAGTACGGCGTGCAGGAGCCCTTGGCCTCGGTCTGGAGGAAGGCCATCGTCAGGTGCTTCGCCCCCGACTGCGCGGAGAGCTCGGCCGGGCTGCCCGGCAGCCAGCTCTCGAAGTAGGGCGCGAAGACCCGCGGAGGAAGGGGCGTGGCGGCCGTCGCGGGCTCGCCGCCGCCCAGGGCCAGGGCCGCGCCCGCCAGCGCGGTGGCCAGTGCGGTGACCGCGGTGCGGACGGTGGGGCGTCGTCTCACGGATGCTCCCGGTGACTGAGGTGTGCACGGGGTGGGGGCAGTTGCGCGGTGAACATCGTTGGACTGGACCAGAGTTGAGTCAAGGGTCCGGGCAACAGGGAAAATTTCTCCGGCCAACCGTGCCGAATTGCCTGCCACTTGGAGACACCTTGGCGACACCCGCACGCGGGCACAGAAAAATCCCCCCGCACCGGGCGAGTCGCCCGGCGCGGAGGGATTTCCGCGGAACCGCGAGGCTTTCGTCAGCCGTTGGCGGAGCCGTTGCCCGAGATGATCGGGATGTCGTCGAGGATGTGCGACAGCTGGTCGTCGCCGTCGTTGATCGTCGAGTTGTCGGTGCACTGCTGCTGCTGCTGCGAGGTGAGGATCGGCACGTCCTGGATGCCGACGTTGAGCAGCGCGATGAGCGACTGGATGCCGGCCTTTCCGACTCCGATGCACAGCTTGTTCAGCGAGCCCTGGACCAGGCTCATCTGCGGGCTTTCCTTGCCGCCGGTGTGGGTGTTGCCGTAACCGGTCTTGGCGCCGTTCGCGTTGTAGACGTCTTCGTCGTCCCCGAACGCCATCGCGGGAGTGGCCATGGCGCCGACCGCGGAAGCCGTCACCGCGGCCGTGGCGATTGCCTTCTTGAGCACGTCTATGCCTTTCGATCGAAGAGGGTTTCCCGCTCGGGAAGCGAACTGAGTAACTCTGACCCTTTTGGGAAGTTCCGGGATTTCACTCATTCGAGCCATCGGTGCCTGTCGGAACCGGTGCGGCGGCCTCGCGCCGGATCTCCGGAGGCTTTATCGGGTCCGCATTCCGAGGCGCTGGGGCATGTGAGTGACGCCGGCCGAAGGGTGTCCGGCCGGCTGGTAGCGTGCGGGGCGCGGCGGGCCTCCCGCCGCCGGTCCGCCCGGACGGCGCCCCCACGCGACGCGTCCGGGCGGGCCCATGACCTCCTGGGGTGGGCGTCGGCAGCCGGGACGGGTGTGACGAGGGGGACACCGTCAATCCGCGCCGGGTCGTATACCCTCGTCCGTGTGAATCTGCTTGTAAAGCGACGCCATGTGGACTTCCTGCGCGTCACGAGCATGTCCTGTCGTCGCTCCGGCTGACCAGCGCCTCCTGCCGCCCGGCATCTTTCCCGGGCCGGGGCGCTCACCGCGTTGACCTCGCGTTCTCTTAGCTTCTCCAGCTTTTCCCTGCTTTTTCGCACAAGCCTGCCGCCTTGCCCCGTTCTGCCCGCGCACCCCGCGGCGGTGCGGGCCGTCCGGTGATCCCGGGGGCGAACGGGCCCCTTCGCACACGCTGTGGACTCCTCATGAACGACAAGCTCCCCGTCATCGACCTCTCCACCGCCTCCGGCACCCCCGACGAGCGCGCCCACTTCCACGAGGCGCTGCACGCGGCCGCCCGGGACGTCGGTTTCTTCCATCTGACGGGCCACGGCATCAGCGACGACGAGACCGCCGAACTGATGCGCACCATGCGGGCCTTCTTCGCCCTCCCGGAGGCCGACCGGCTCGCCGTCTCCAACCTCAACTCGCCCCACTTCCGCGGCTACACGCGCATCGGCGACGAGCGCACCGGCGGCAGCCAGGACTGGCGCGACCAGCTCGACATCGGCGCCGAGCGCGCTCCGCACGTCCCGGCCCCCGGCGAGCCCGGCTACTGGTGGCTGGACGGCCCCAACCAGTGGCCCGCCGCCCTCCCCGAGCTGCGCACCGCCGCCCTGCACTGGACCGACCGGCTGAGCGCGGTCGCCGAGCGGCTGCTGCACGAGCTGCTCACCGCGATCGGGGCGCCCGCCGACTTCTACGACGACGCCTTCGCCGACCACCCCCACCTGCACCTCAAGCTCGTCCGCTACCCCGGCAGCGCCCCCGACGGGGCCGGGCAGGGCGTCGGCTGGCACAAGGACTACGGCTTCCTGACCCTGCTGCTGACGGACGAGGTCGGCGGGCTCCAGGTCGAAGGCCCCGACGGGTCCCTCCTGGACGTGCCGCCGCTCCCCGGCGCCTTCGTGATCAATCTGGGCGAGCTGCTGGAGGTGGCCACCGACGGGTACCTCAAGGCCACCAACCACCGCGTGGTCAGCCCGCCCGGCGCCCGGGAGCGCTACTCCGTGCCCTTCTTCTACAACCCCCGGCTCGACGCCCGCATCGAGCCCGTGCCCTTCCCGCACGCCGACCGGGCCCCGGGCGTCACCCAGGACGCGGCCAACCCGCTGTTCGCCGAGTACGGACGCAACGAGATCAAGGGCTGGCTCCGGGCGCACCCCGCCGTGGCGCAGCGCCACCACCGCGACCTGCTGGAGGCCGCGCCCGTCGGGTGAGACCGGCATCACCACCCCGCCCCCTCGGGTGCCCGTCAAGGATTTGTAAAGTGATCCGGCGTCATCACCTCGGGATCACAGGCCCGAGGGTTTGGGGGGTGGGGTTGTGCAGGAACGGGTTGCGCCGGAACGGGGCGTCCGGGAGCTGGGGACCGGGATCGGCTGGCGGCCGGAGATCGCCGACGAGATCGCCGGGCTGACCGGGGTCGACTGGGTGGAGGTCGTGGCGGAGAACATCTGCCCCGGCCACCTCCCCGACCCGCTGCGCCGGCTGCTCGACGCCGGCACGACCGTCGTCCCGCACGGCGTCTCGCTCGGTCTCGGCGGCGCCGAGCGCCCCGACCTCGCCCGCCTCATGGCCCTCGCCGAGCGCGCCGAGGCCCTGGGAGCGCCCCTGGTCAGCGAGCACATCGCGTTCGTCCGCTCCTCCGGCGGGCCCGGCCCCCGGCTGGAGGCCGGGCACCTGCTGCCCGTGCCCCGCACCCGGGACGCGCTCGACGTGCTCTGCGCGAACGTGCGCATCGCCCAGGACGCGCTGCCCGTGCCCCTCGCCCTGGAGAACATCGCGGCCCTCATGGCCTGGCCCGACGAGGAGTTGACGGAGGGGCAGTTCCTCGCGGAGCTCGTCGAACGCACCGGTGTGCGGCTCCTCGTGGACGTCGCCAACCTCCACACCAACCACGTCAACCGGGGCGAGGATCCGGCCCGGGCGCTCGACGAACTGCCCGTCGAGGCGATCGCCTACGTCCACGTCGCCGGCGGGTACGAGCACGACGGGCTGTGGCACGACAGCCACGCCCACCCCGTCACCCGCCCCGTCCTCGACGTCCTCGCCGAGCTCTGCGCCCGCGTCGCCCCGCCCGGGGTCATGCTGGAGCGCGACGACCACTTCCCGTCCGGGGCGGCGCTGGCCGCCGAACTGGACGCCATCCGCGCCGTGGTGGCCGGGGCCCGGCATGTCTGAGACCGACGCCGCCCGCGAGCGGCTCGCCCGCGCCCAGTACGCCCTGCTCGCCGCGCTCGTGACCGACACCCCGGCCCCGCCCGGCTTCGACCCGCGCCGGGTGGCGGTGCAGCGCAGGGCGCTGCAGGCCAAGCGCGCCGGGGTCGTCGCCAAGGTGGCGCCCGAACTCGCCGCGCTCCTCGGCGACGACTACCACCGGCTCTTCCTCGGCTACGCGGCGAAGCGGTCCATGACGGACGGCTACCGACGGGACGCCGCCGACTTCGCCCGGCACCTGATCGGCGAACGGGCCGTGCCCGAGCCCCAACGGGGGCGCCTCGCCGCCTGGTTGTCCGAGACCACCGGCCCTCCCGCCGGACCCCTCCGCCGGCTCCTGACCGCCCTGCGCGGCGGACGAAAGGCAGTGAACCGATGATCGTGGTCGCGCTGGTGACGCTGTTCGCCGTCGTCGCCCCCGCCCTGTGGACCCTCTGGCTGCGGCTGCAGGCCCGCCACCCGGCCGGGGCCGGGTCCCCGCTCCAGCCCGACCTGCTCCGGGCCGCCTACCTCCAGGGC
>NZ_BAAAXZ010000074.1:0-26511 GCF_039535865.1 Streptomyces thioluteus | reverse complement strand
ATGCCAACCCGAACCCTAACGTTGAAGTTTAGGGTTACCCGTGCCACTGTTCCCTGGGTTCTCGGAACAGGACACTAAGTCGACAAGTGGTGCGTGTTCAACGAACACGCCGAACCTCCCGTTTTTCTTTTCACCCTATGTGATCACCCATAGGCGTAGCCAACCAGGGTGCTGCCCGGCCCCACCGGGCGTCAACTCCCCGACGCCGCAGGGGCGCCCGGCGCGCTGACGTCGAAGCGCTTCGCACCGCCCGCCGCCTTCATCAGGGCGGTGAGCGTACGGGCCTTGGCGTCGCCCCGCTCGCCGCTGCCCCAGACCACGGTCCGACCCCCCGTCAACTCCACGGTGATGGAGTCGTACGAGCGTACGCGGATGACGAGGGTGTCGCGGCGCACATCCGCGGGCAGGGACGCCGAGGCGCGCACGCCCTCGCGCTCCAGCCGCGCCCGTCCGAAGTGGCGGACGCCCGGCGAGTCGTCGGGGGCCTCCATCACCAGCCGCGGCACCTTGGCGGGAGCCCGGTCGACTGTGGCGAACCGCACGCCCATACCGTCGATTTCGATGAACTTCCCGCCCTTTTCGAGGATCGCTCTCGGCTGACGTTCGGTCACTTCCAGCCGAATCCCGCGCGGCCAGGAGCGGCCGACGTCGACGGACTCGATCCGGGGCAGCTTCTTGCGCAGCCGGTCCGCGATGGCGTCGGTGTCCACGGACACCAGCGGCTCACCGAGCGGGACGGCGGCGGCCTCGCGCACCTCATCGCCCGTCAGGACCTCGGTGCCCGCGACCTCGACGTGGGTGGCGCGCAGCCAGCTGGAGCCGTACAGGGCCCAGACGACGCCCGTGCCGAGGAGCGCCGCCGCGACCGCCGCCAGGATCAGCCGGGTGCGCCGCGAGAACCCCGCGAACAGGCCGGAGCGGCCCGCACGGGACCGCGCGGCGCCCGTCCGCCCCCGGGGGCGGACGGGCTTCTTCTTGGGGCCCCCGGGGGGCCGGGAGGAGCCGGCCGACGACTTCGGCCCCGGCTTACGGTTCCGTTCGCCGCCGCGCCGGGCGGTCGTCGGTCCGGCCACGCTGCTCAGCCTCCCTGCCTGCGGGCCGTCAGCCCGCCCTGCGTGCGGCGATCGCCTCGTACACCATGCCGACCAGCAGCTCGTCGGCGTCCCGGCGGCCGAACTCGGCGGCGGCGCGGGACATGTCGTACAGCCGGTGCGGGTCGGTGAGCACCGGGAGCACGTTGTGGTGGATCCACTCGGGGCTCAGCTCGGCGTCGTCGACCAGCAGTCCGCCGCCGGCCTTGACCACCGGCTGGGCGTTGAGCCGCTGTTCGCCGTTGCCGATGGGCAGCGGGACGTAGGCGGCGGGGAGCCCGACGGCGGACAGTTCGGCGACGGTCATCGCGCCCGCGCGGCAGAGCATCATGTCGGCCGCGGCGTACGCGAGGTCCATGCGGTCCACATACGATACCGGGATGTAAGGCGGCATTCCGGGCATGTTGTCCGCGTGCGGCAGGTCGTTCTTCGGACCGACCGCGTGCAGGATCTGGATGCCGGAGCGCTGCAGCGAGGGGGCGACGGCCTGGACGACCTCGTTCAGCCGGCGGGCCCCCTGCGAGCCGCCGGAGACCAGCAGCGTCGGCAGGTTGGGGTCCAGCCCGAAGGCCACCCGCGCCTCGTACCGCAGGGCCACCCGGTCCAGGGTGGCGATGGTGCGGCGCAGCGGGATGCCGACGTAGCGCGCGTTGCGCAGCTTGCTGTCCGGGGTGGACACGGCCACCCCGGCGGCGTAGCGCGAGCCGATCTTGTTGGCCAGGCCCGGGCGGGCGTTGGCCTCGTGGACGATGATCGGCACCCCGAGCCGCTTGGCGGCCAGGTAGCCGGGCAGCGCCACGTAGCCGCCGAAGCCGACCACGCAGTCCGCCTTGGTGCGCTCCAGGATCTGCTCGGCCGCCTTGATGGTGCCGCGCAGCCGACCGGGGACGGTGATCAGCTCCGGGGTGGGCTTGCGGGGCAGCGGTACGGCGGGGATGAGGCCCAGCTCATAGCCCCGCTCGGGCACGAGCCGGGTCTCCAGCCCGCGCTCCGTGCCCAGCGCCGTGATCCCCACGGTCGGGTCCTGCCTGCGCAGGGCGTCCGCGAGGGCGAGCGCGGGCTCGATGTGGCCGGCGGTCCCCCCGCCGGCGAGTACGACATGCACCGAAATTCACCGCTCTCCGGACGGCCGCTTCTTGACGCGCCGTCTCATCGTCTTCCATCTCACCCCAGGCTGCCGCATGGCCAGTGCCGCCCGCGCACCGGGCTCGTCGCGGGCGAAGGCGATGAGCAGACCGATGGCGAACATGGTCGGCAGCAGGGCGGACCCTCCGTAGGAGAACAGCGGCAGCGGCACTCCGGCGATCGGCAGCAGGCCGAGCACCGCACCGATGTTGACCACGGCCTGGGCCGTGATCCAGGTGGTCACCGCTCCCGCGGCGTACCTCACGAAGGGGTCCTCCGTGCGTCCGGCCACGCGGATACCCGCATAGCCTAGAGCCGCGAACAGGGCGAGAACCGACAGCGTCCCCGCCAGACCCAGTTCCTCACCGGTGATCGCGAAGATGAAGTCGGTGTGGGGCTCGGGCAGTTCGCCCCATTTTTCGACGCTCGCACCGAGTCCTGCGCCGAACCAGCCGCCGTTGGCCAGGGCGTAGATTCCGTGCACGGCCTGCCAGCACTGGTCGTTGGTGCCCGGGTCGGTGGCGCCGATGCAGGCCAGCCGGGACATGCGGTTGGCGCTGGTCTTGATGAACAGGAAGGCGAGCGCCGCCGTGACGCCGATCACCGAGGAGAACAGCCGGGTGGGGGCGCCGGCCACCCACAGCAGGCCGAGCAGGACGGCGGTGAGGACGACGGTGGTGCCCATGTCGCCGCCGACCATGATCAGGCCGAGCAGGACGAAGGTGACCGGGACCAGCGGCACCAGCAGGTGCTTCCACTGGGTGAGCAGCTTCTTGGACTGCTTGCGGGCCAGCAGGTCGGCGCCCCAGAGCACCACGGCGAGCTTGGCGAACTCGCTGGGCTGGGCCTGGAAGGGGCCGCCGAGGGAGATCCAGTTGGTGTTGCCGTTGATGGTCTCGCCGATGCCCGGGACCTGGACCAGGACGAGCAGGAAGACCGTTCCGGCGAGCAGCGGATAGGCCAGCGCGCGCAGCAGCTTGACGGGGGTGCGGGCGGCGATGAGCAGCAGGACGGCGCCGATGGCGGCGGCCAGCAGCTGCTTGCGGAAGAAGTAGGTGGGGGCCAGCCCGCTCTGCAGCGCCTTGATCTGGGAGGCCGAGTAGACCATCACCAGGCCCAGCACGAGGATCAGCAGCGAGCCGCCCATGATGAGGTAGTAGGCCGTCAGCGGGCGGTCCCAGGCGCGCTTGGCCCGGATGTGCAGGGTGCGCAGCCCGCCCAGGACGGTGCCGCGCGGCGGGCCGCCGCGGCCGCCGGAGGCGCCGCCGCGGGCGGCCGGGGGCCGGGAGGGGCGGACGGACCGGGAGCCCGCGGCGGGCCCGCGCAGGGCCGTCCACGGGCCGGACGGCGGCCCCGGCCGTGGTGCGACGTGGTCGTGCATCCGGTCCCCTCCGCTGCTCCCGCGCCGTCCGGCCCGCGGCGGGCGCCGGGCGGCTACTCCTGTGTGGTGCGGCCGGCGGCCAGCTCCCGGACCGCGGCGGCGAACGCCTCGCCCCGCTCGCCGTAGTTGGTGAACATGTCCATCGACGCGCAGGCCGGGGCCATGAGGACCGTGTCGCCCTCGCCGGCGAGGGCGGCCGCCTCGCGGACGGCCTCGGTCATCGCCCCAGTGTCGGTCCGGTCGAGGTCCACCACCGGGACATCCGGGGCGTGTCGCGCCAGCGCCTCCTTGATCAGGGCGCGGTCCGCCCCGATCAGGACGGCGCCGCGCAGCCGCTTCGCGGACCGGGCGACGAGGTCGTCGAAGGTGGCTCCCTTGGCGAGGCCGCCCGCGATCCACACGACCGACTCGTAGGAGGCCAGCGACGCCTCGGCGGCGTGCGTGTTGGTGGCCTTGGAGTCGTCGACGTAGGCCACGCCGGCCACGTCGGCGACGTGGGCGATGCGGTGGGCGTCCGGCCGGAAGGCGCGCAGTCCGTCGCGGACGGCCTTCGGCTCCACGCCGAAGGCGCGGGCGAGGGCCGCGGCCGCGAGGGCGTTGGCGATGTTGTGCGGGGCGGTCGGCTTGCCGGGAGAGGACGCGATGTCGGAGACCTCGGCGAGCTCCTGGGCGTTGCGCTGCCGGTCGGCGACGAAGGCCCGGTCGACGAGGATGCCGTCGACCACGCCGAGCTCGGAGAGGCCGGGGGCGCCGAGGGTGAAGCCGACGGCGCGGCAGCCCTCCTCGACGTCGGCGTCGCGGACCAGCTGCTCGGTGCGCGCGTCCGCCGTGTTGTAGACGCAGGCGACCTGGTTGCCCTCGTAGATCCGGCCCTTGTCGGCCGCGTAGGCGGCCATGGAGCCGTGCCAGTCGAGGTGGTCCGGGGCCAGGTTGAGGACGGCCGCGGAGTGGGCGCGCACGGAGGGCGCCCAGTGCAGCTGGTAGCTGGAGAGCTCGACGGCGAGGACGTCGTAGGGCTCCTGGGAGAGCACCACGTCGACGATCGGCGTGCCGATGTTGCCGACGGCGGCGGTGCGCAGCCCGGCGGCCTCCAGGATCGAGGCGAGCATCCGGACCGTGGTGGTCTTGCCGTTGGTGCCGGTGACGGCGAGCCAGGGCGGGGCGCCCTCGCCGCGGATCCGCCAGGCGATCTCGACGTCGCCGACGACGTCCACGCCGGCCGCGGCGGCGGCCGCGAAGAGCGGGCTGTCGGGGCGCCAGCCGGGCGAGGTGACGACGAGGTCGCTGCCCTCGGGGGAGGGTTTCCGCGTCGCCCAGCCGGACCGCGATGTCGTCGCCGATGCCGGCCGCGCGCGCTCGCGCAGGGCCGCGCCGTCGCCGCCGTCCACGACGGTGACGCGGGCGCCGAGGCCGGCCAGGGCGCGGGCGGCGCTGACGCCGCTCACGCCGAGGCCGGCGACGGTGATGTGCTTGCCGTTGAACTCCGAGGTGGTCACTTGATGGCCAGCCATCCCGCGTAGAAGATTCCGAGGCCGACGGCCACGCACAGGCCCTGGATGATCCAGAACCGGACCACCACAAGGACTTCGCTCCACCCCTTGAGTTCGAAGTGGTGCTGGAGCGGGGCCATCCGGAAGACCCGCTTCCCGGTCATGCGGAAGGAGCCGACCTGGATCACCACGGACATGGTGATCAGCACGAACAGACCGCCGAGCAGGGCGATCAGCAGCTCGGTGCGGGAGCAGATGGCCAGGCCGGCGAGCGCGCCGCCCAGGGCGAGCGAACCGGTGTCACCCATGAAGATCTTGGCGGGCGAGGTGTTCCACCACAGGAAGCCGAAGCACGAGCCCATCAGCGCCGAGGCGACGACCGCGAGGTCGAGCGGATCCCTGACCTCGTAACAGGCGGCGCCGGAGGTCAGCGGGTTGCCGCACCACTGGCCGTGCTGCCAGGTGCCGATGAAGACGTACGCGCCGAAGACCATCACCGAGGCGCCGGTGGCCAGGCCGTCGAGGCCGTCGGTGAGGTTCACGCCGTTCGACATCGCGAGGATCATGAACAGCGCCCAGACCACGAAGATCACCGGGCCCAGCGTCCAGCCGAAGTCCTGGGTGAACGACAGCCGGGTCGAGGCCGGGGTCTGTCCGCGGACGTCCGCGAACTGCAGCGCGAGCACCGCGAAGGCGATGCCGACGATCAGCTGGCCGGCCATCTTCGCCTTGGCGCGCAGGCCGAGGCTCCGCTGCTTGACGATCTTGATGTAGTCGTCGAGGAAGCCGACCAGGCCCATGCCGGCCGTCAGGAACAGCACCAGCAGACCGGAGGTCGTCGGGTTGCTGCTGGTGATGACCTTGGTCAGCGCGTAGGCGACGAGCGTGGCCAGGATGAAGGCGATGCCACCCATGGTGGGCGTGCCCTTCTTCCCGGCGTGGCCGCGCGGGCCGTCGTCGCGGATGAACTGGCCGTAGCCCTTGCGGGCCAGGAACTTGATCAGCAGCGGGGTGCCGATGAGGGTCAGGAAGAGACCGATGACACCCGCGACAAGGATCTGGTTCATCAGCCGGTGACCTCGCCCTCAGCGGCCAGCAACTGCTCGGCCACCCGCTCCAGGCCCACGGACCTGGACCCCTTCACCAGTACGACGTCTCCCGGGCGCAGCTCGCTGCGCAACAGGTCGACCGCCGCCCGCACGTCGGACACGTGCACCGACTCCTCACCCCACGAACCCTCGTTGTAGGCACCCATGCACAGCCAGGCCGCTTCCCTGCCCCCGACTGCCACGAGCTTGCTGACGTTGAGCCGAACGGCGAGCCGTCCGACCGCGTCGTGCTCGGCGAGCGACTCCTCGCCCAGCTCGGCCATCTGTCCGAGCACCGCCCACGTGCGGCCCCCCCGCTCCTTGGCGGCGTCGCCCATGGCGGCCAGCGCGCGGAGCGCGGCTCGCATGGACTCGGGGTTCGCGTTGTAGGCGTCGTTGACGATCGTCACGCCGTCCGCGCGCTCGGTGACCTCCATCCGCCAGCGGGAGAGCTGGCCCGCCCCGGAGAGCGCGGAGGCGATCTCCTGCACGGGCATGCCCAGCTCATGGGCGACGGCGGCCGCGGCGAGCGCGTTCGACACGTGGTGCTCACCGTACAGCCGCATCGTCACGTCGGCGCACCCGGTGGGGGTGTGCAGCGTGAAGGCGGGCTGCCCGGCCGCGGTCAGCCGGACGTCCTCGGCGCGCACGTCGGCGTCGGCGGCCTCGCCGAAGAGCACGACGCGGGCCTTGGTGCGGCCGGCCATGGCACGCACCAGCGGGTCGTCGGCGTTGAGCACGGCGACGCCGCCCTCGGCCTCGGCCGGCAGTGCCTCGACCAGCTCGCCCTTGGCGACGGCGATCTGCTCCCGGCCGCCGAACTCCCCGATGTGCGCGGTGCCGACGTTGAGCACGAGGCCGATGCGCGGCGGGGTGAGCTCCGCGAGGTAGCGGATGTGGCCGATGCCGCGGGCGCCCATCTCCAGGACGAGGTGGCGGGTGTCCTCGCCGGCGCGCAGCGCGGTCAGCGGGAGGCCGATCTCGTTGTTGAGGTTCCCGGCCGGGCAGACCGTGGGGCCGAGCCGCTCCAGCAGCTGGCCGATCAGGTCCTTGGTGCTGGTCTTGCCCGCCGAGCCGGTCAGCCCGACGACGGTGGCGCCCAGGCGCTCGGTGACGGCGCGGGCCAGCGCGCCGAGCGCGGCGACGACGTCCGGGACGACGACGGCCGGTACGCCGACGGGGCGGGTGGCGAGTACGGCCACCGCGCCGGCCGCGACGGCGCGGTCGGCGTAGTCGTGCCCGTCGACGTGCTCCCCGGCGAAGGCCGCGAACAGGCCTCCGGGGACCACCTCACGGGAGTCGATGACGACGGGTCCGGTGACCCGGGCGTCCGGGTCCGGTATGTCGTGCTGCTGCCCGCCGACGACGGCGGCGATCTCGGCGAGGGACAGAGAATCACGGTGGTCACCTCCGGCCGTTGGGAGTGTTTTTTTTTTTTTTTTTTTTTTTTTTTTTTTTTTTTTTTGTTTTTTTTTTTTTTTTTTTTTTTTTTTTTTTTTTTTTTTTTTTTTTTTTGTTTTTTTTTTTTTTTTTTTTTTTTTTTTTTTTGTTTTTGTTTTTTTTTTTTTTTTTTTTTTTTTTTTTTGTTTTTTTTTTTTTTTTTTTTTTTTTTTTTTTTTTTTTTTTGTTTTTTTTTTTTTTTTTTTTTGTTTTTTTTTTTTTTTGTTTTTTTTTTTTTTTTTTTTTTTTTTGTTTTTTTTTTTGTTTTTTGTTTTTTTTTTTTTTTTTTTTTTTTTTTTTTTTTTTTTTTTTTTTTTTTTGTTTTTTTTTTTTTTTTTTTTTTTTTTTTTTTTTTTTTTTTTTTTTTGTTTTTTTTTTTTTTTTTTTTTTTTTTTTTTTTTTTTTTTTTTTTTTTTTTGTTTTTTTTTTTTTTTTTTTTTTTTTTTTTTTTTTTTTTTTTTTTTTTTTTTTTTTTTTTTTTTTTTTTTTGTTTTTTTTTTTTTTTTTTTTTTTTTTTTTGTTTTTTTGTTTTTTTTTGTGTTTTTTTTTGTTTTTTTTTTTTTTTTCCGGAGGGGCCCCCGTGGCTGTCCGTGGTTTGCTGCTGTTTGCTGGCATGGCGGTCTGTCATCCCTGGTCGTGTCCGGTGGCGTGGCGGGCCTGGGTGTGCGCTCGGATGGCCTCGCGCGCATCACCAGACGGTCGTCGAAGGGGCGTACCACTCCGCGGCGAGTGGACTGGCCCTGCTCGTGGCCCTTGCCCAAGGACGAGAACGTGTCGCGACGGTTCGGCACGGCGCCGTGGCGGCCGCGATGGCCTGGGCGCGGTCCTCATCAGCAGGACGGCGCCGCGCTCGTCGCGGGCACCTCTGCGGCGCCCGTGAGCATGGCGGCGAGGATCGCGAGCGGATCTCGAGCGGGGGTGTCGGAGTCAGGGACGGCGGTGTCAGGCGAGGCGGGCCAGCGCGGCGTCCCATCGGGGCGCGCTTGGTGGTGTCCCGGTCGCCGCCCGCAGCGAGGGACGGCGTGGATGCGGCCGGGGGGACCTCGCGCAGGGCGCGGAGAACCGATTCGACGGCGTCCGTCTTGTGCGCGTAGTCCACGACGGCCAGGTAGGCTGCCCGGCGTCCACCCGCTCTCAGCCGGCGGGGACGCCGGGCCACGGACGGCGACGGCCGTCGAGCGGCGCATGCGCTCGGTCCGGCGGCGACCAGGGCGACGCACGGCGGCCAGCCGCGTTGGCCACGTTGAAGGGCCCGGCCAGCGGCGAACGGGCGGCCAAGCGAGTACCCGACCGGGGCCCTCAGATCGTGAGACGCGGAGTCAGAACGGGGCCGGTGACGACGTATCCACGGACGCGCGCAGTCGAGCCTCGGGCGGCCTCGCGCGAGAAGCAGTGACCACCGGGACAAACTCAGGAGTCGGATCGCCGACGAGCGACGTCCGGCCGTACGCGTCGTCCAGGTGACGGACGCGCCGAGCCGCTGCGCTCCTTGGTGAAGATGCTCGGCCCTGCACGGCTAGTAGTCCTCCAGTGCCGGATGTTGGAACATCCTATGTGGCATCCGGGCTGAGGTTGTTGAAGACCTGCGACGTGTCCGAAGACGCGAAGCTCGTCCCACCCGGTCACAGCACCGCGTCGTGGACTGGAGACCTCCATGGACGTACGAGCGGACGCCTCCGCTCAGCGCGATCGTACGTGCGAAGAGGGCTGGAGGTCGGTAGCGCCTGGGCGTGGTGCGCTCGGACTTGATCCCTGTCATCGGTCTGCCAGATGCGACTCGCGACGGTGCCACGGAATTCAGCGCCGTCAGCCCGCCGCGTGCGCGCGGCCGGCCCACTCGTATGAGGTACGCGGTGGTCAGGCTCTTGCCGGACGTGCCGGTGAGTTGCCGATCTGCAGCCGGTCCCGGCCGGTGCTCGCCGTGTAGACTCGTCGCCGCGAGAGCGCCCATCTCCGGGCCGCGGGTCGCCACGCCGAGACGGTGAGGCCGTGGCGGCGGCGCGCTCGGCGCCCCGCGGGTCCGGTCCAGCACGCTAGGCGCGCAGACCGAGGCGGCACGCCTGGGGCGGCGCAAAGCGGCGCCAGGGTGGACCGCGGCGCGTAGCAGGCGGCGTGCGTAACAGCCGTCGCCGGCGGCGGACGCGCGCGCGAGTCGTGGGTGATGCCGGTGACGGCGGTGGTCTCCCTCAGTGTCCTCGGATGCCCGAGCTGGACCGTCGAGGGTGCCGCAGGGGCACGGGCCGGCCCGGGTGGACGGGCCTCCCGAGCGGTTGACTTCCGGGGGGGTGCTGGGACCTGATCGCGTGGGTCACGCGGTGAGGCGTACCGGGCGCACCCTTTGCCCGTCGCGACGCGAGGGGCGCGCCGGGCCCCGGTTCCCGGGGTGGGCAGTGCCGTCGTCACAGATCCCGACGGCCGGCGGCTCGCCACGGGGGGCTTCCATAATATGATTTCACACCGGCAGCCGGGGCTGCTGGCTGTCCCGGCGGGGGCTGCACCTGAGGGTCCTTCAGAGCGCGAGGACATGACGGCTCTGGAAACACCGGTCCGCAAGATCTGGCCGCCGGAAGTAGCTGCCCCGCGTGTGATTCTGGATGGCTGCTAGTAGAATCGCGTGATCCGCCTGGCTGGTACGCGCGCGAAGCCGGCGACAGGACGCGGATGTCAGCCGTGTTAGCAGGCAGGTCTCGGATCCACCCGGTTGCACGTGTCCGGTCTTACCGTGCCGCCCGGTAGCCGGGGATCTTCGCCTTGGTGCCGGTGCCGCCGGTCGTCGACCACCGACTCCAGCATGGCGGAGAGCTGCTTGGCTGTCTCTCGCTGATCACCCGGGTCCGCGGCGGGGTGGCCGCGGGGGTGAACCGCCCGTCCGGCCCCTTCGAGCCGCGCACCATCGTCGGCCGCACCCGCTCGCCGCCGCCGCGTATGGTGGAGTAGACGGACGCCGCCTGGAGGGCGTTGAGGGACCGGCCCTGGCCGAACGGGATGGTGTACGCCTGCGACTGCTCCATTTCTGCCACGGGGCGAGGATGCCGGGCGTCTCCCCGGGAAGCCCAGCCCGGTGGGCTTCCGATGCCGAACTGCTCAGGTACGAGGTGAGGACCTAGTTCGCCTGCTCCCGGCTCCTGCCCAGCTGCTCGCTGGCGAGGATGGTGCCGATGTGTCTGGACTTGGCGAGCACCCCGTTTGAGGGTCCGTGCCAGATCCCGTTGTCGATGTCGTCGGCGAACGAACGGTCGGCGCGCGGCAGCCGGGTTGGGGACCTCGACATGGGTGTCGGGGGTGGCCGCGCCCTCCTCCAGGACGGCGCCATGGTCATCACCTTGCTGACGCTGCCGGCTCGTAGGCGTCCTGGACGGCCGCGTTGCCGCATGGCCGCGCGGTCGGTCGTGGCAGGTCGTTGGGGTTGTGTAGCCGGGTGTGGCGTTGGCCATGGCCAGATCTCGCCGGTGCGGGAGTCCCTGGACGACGACGTAGCCACGGTCCGTCACGCCGAGGCGCCGCACCTGCTCGGCCACCTGCGTTCTGGGCGGCCCACTGGATGTCCCGGTCGATCGTCAGCTCCACGTCGGAAGCCGGTGCACGGCGCCTGCTCCTTGAGGTCGCCCGTGGGCACCTGCCGGCCGCCGGACTGGCGTAGACGCGCTTTGCCGTCCTTGCCCGCGAGCTCGGCGTTCAGCTGGGCCTCCAGCCCCGCCGCCGCCGCGGCCGTCGGCGTTGACGAAGCCCAGCATCCCGGCGGCCAGGTCCCCGTTGGGGTACACGACGCCTGCTGTGGGCCTCGCGGTTGAGGCCGGTGAGCAGGTTGACGGCGCCGCGCCCGGCGGTGTGTCCGGCCGCCTCCTTCTTCTTCAGCTCCCGGATTCGGTTCCACACCCTGCGGGGTCTGCTGGCGGGCCAGCACCACGTACTTGGACTTCGGGTTGGGCGGTGAGCTTCGCCTCGATGCCGTCCGCGCTCTCATCGCCGAGGACGCGGGCTGAGCAGCTCGGCCGCCCGGCGCGGGGCGTTCGGGGTCCTGATCCGCTCGGGGTGAGCAGGTCGGGCGCTGCGGTGATGTCGTAGGCGTCGACGGTGGTGGCCAGGTCCACCCCGTTGCGGTCGGTGATGGTGCCCGCGCTCGGCGGCCCAGGGTGACGGGGATGTACCGGTGTGACGTTGGCCCGCGCCGCGTAACGCGCTCGCGTCGACGGCCTGCACCTGGAGCAGCCCGCACGGTGAACGCCAGCAGGACCAGCGTGAGCGCGAACTCGATCAGGCGCAGCCGGGGCTTGGGGCTGCCCAGGCGCAGGGGCTGCGC
This sequence comes from Streptomyces thioluteus, assembly GCF_039535865.1. NCBI lineage: Bacteria > Bacillati > Actinomycetota > Actinomycetes > Kitasatosporales > Streptomycetaceae > Streptomyces > Streptomyces thioluteus. The sequence continues at coordinate 14,596 of NZ_BAAAXZ010000074.1, read as the reverse complement.
CGCGAGACGGCGGGTCGTGGCCGGGCCTCCGGTCCGGCACGCGGGACGGGCGGGCCCGGGAACCGGGCGGCGGGCTGCCTGGGCGCCGTCACTTTCGTCACCTGCCTGGGGATCCGGGGACGGGAGCACCGCTCGCGGGGGCTGCGGGTACGGCTGGGTTGACGAGCGCCGCGCGAGCCGGGCCGTTTCGGCGCGGGGCCGCGGGCCGCTGGGGGGACGCGGGCTTGCTGCACGCCTCCCGGAGCGGGTGGCATCCGGCACGGGTACGGCTGGTACGCGGACGGTTTCTGCGCGGCGGGCCCGCCGCGGGTGGCCGGGCACCGGCGGGCCGGTCCGGTGCGGCGCCCCGTGGGTCGGCCGGCCGGCCGGGTTCACGGCGACGGCCGGGTTCGGCGCCCCCGGGGGCACGGCCCCGGGCCGCACGTGCCCCCGGCACGTACGCCGCCGGGTCCGTCTCCGGCGTGCCGCCGGCCGGCGGGGCCGGGGCCGGGACGCCGTGGACCGTGCCGTCGGGGTTGAGGAAGGCGGGCTCCCGCCGGGGACCAGGCCCAGCTTCCGCGGGCGCGCCGCTGCAGGCGCGTCGGGGGGCGGCCAGCTGGTCCACCTCCTGCTGGAGCGCCTGCTGCTCGTCGGTCAGCTCGGTGGTCTTGCGCTGGAGCTTGGTGAGCTCGAACGACCCTTGGTTGAGCGAGGAGTTGAGCAGCAGCAGGGCGATGAGGCCGGAGCCGAGGAGGAAGACGACCAGCAGGACGAAGGGGGTCCGCCGCATCCGGCGGGCCCCAGGGGCAGCAGCCGGCCGAGGAACGCGCCCCGGCCCCGGGCGGCCGGCGTCACGGTGTGTCCCCGACGTCCTCGCGGATGCGCTCGACGCCCCTCAGCCGCGCCGGGGGCGGCCCGCCGGTTCTCGGCGATCTCCTCCTCGGTGGGCAGCTCGGCGCCGCGGGTGAGCAGCTTGAGGCGCGGCTGGTAGCGCTCGGGGACGACCGGCAGCCCGGGCGGGGCGGTGCTGGTGGCCCCGGCGGCGAAGACGCCCTTGACGATGCGGTCCTCCAGCGACTGGTAGGACAGCACCGCGACCCGGCCGCCCACCGCGAGCGCGGGCGACGGCCGCCGGGATGGCCTGCTCGACGCTGGCCAGCTCGGCGTTGACCTCGATGCGCAGCGCCTGGAAGGTGCGCTTGGCGGGGTTGCCGCCGGTGCGCTTGGCGGCCTGCGGGAGCGCGTCGCGGATGAGCTCGACGAGCCGGGCGCTGTTGGAGAAGGGCTCCTTCTCGCGCTCCCGGACGATGGCCGAGACGATCCGCTTGGCCTGCTTCTCCTCGCCGTACGCGCGCAGGATGCGCACCAGTTCGCCCGGCGGGTAGGTGTTGAGGACCTCGGCGGCGCTGATGCCCGTCGTCTGGTCCATGCGCATGTCCAGCGGCGCGTCCTGGGGCGTAGGCGAAGCCGCGGTCCGCCTCGTCGAGCTGCATGGAGGAGACGCCGAGGTCGAAGAGGACGCCCTGGACCTTGGGGATGCCGAGGCGCTCCAGCACCTCCGGCAGCTCGTGGTAGACGGCCTGCACCAGGGTGGCGCGGTCCCCGAAGGGGGCGAGCCGCTCGCCGGCCAGCTTCAGGGCCGTGGGGTCGCGGTCGAGGGCGACGAGCCGCACGTCGGGGAAGGCCTTCAGCAGCGCCTCGCTGTGCCCGCCGGCGCCCAGGGTGCAGTCGACGACGACGGCCCCCCGGTCCGGAGATGGCGGGAGCGAGCATGTCCAGACACCGCTGGAGCATGACGGGGACGTGTCGCGCGTTGCCGGCCATGGGCCCTTCTGGGAGTGGGGTACGGCGCGTCGCGCACGCACCGCCGGGTCCCCGCCCGCTCGAAGGGGATGCGGCACGCGGGGCGGCCGGGAGCGGGAGGAGGCCGAGGGGTACGGGAACGTCGCGCACGTGCGGGTTCTTCGAGTTCAACGGAGCCAAGGGGAGCGTCTCGCCTCCCACTTCGCGCCACTTTAGTCCACTCGTCCCCTCGGTCAATCACTGCGTTCACCTCGCGTTGCCGGGTCGTCGCAGCCCGTGGACCTGTGGTTCCGGCCGGGGGTCCGGGGGGCGCCCCCGGGAAAACACAGCACCTCGCGTTGCCGGGTCGTCGCGCCCCGCGGACCTGTGGTTCCGGCCGGGGACCACGGGTGCCCCCGGTGGACACGGCAACCGGCCAGCGCGTCCCCGGGCGGACCCCGGACCCCCTCCGTTCGCACGGACGTACGAAGATCATTCCTGTGGCTTACCTCACAGAAGCCCGGGTCGGCGTGGATTGCCCGCTCTTCGGGCGGGCCGACGGGCCCGTGGCCGACTACCGTCGTGCGTATGTCGATATCCGCGTCCCCGCCCCCCCAGCCGGAACCCCGAGTCCGGCAGCAACCGGCCGACGGTCACCGATCGCCTCGTCGAGGCCAACGCGGAGTACGCCGCCGCGTTCACCGATCCGGGCATGGACGCCCGTCCCGTCCTGAAGGTCGCGGTCGTCGCCTGCATGGACGCCCGCCTGGACCTGCACGCCGCGCTGGGCCTGGAGCTCGGCGACTGCCACACCATCCGCAACGCCGGCGGCGTGGTCACCGACGACATCATCCGGTCCCTCACCATCAGCCAGCGCGCCCTGGGCACGCGTTCGGTGGTGCTCATCCACCACACCGGCTGCGGTCTGCTCGACCTCACCGAGGACTTCCGGCACGACATCGAGGCCGAGGTCGGCCAGCGGCCCCCGTGGGCGGTCGAGGCGTTCAAGGACCTCGACCAGGACGTGCGCCAGTCCATGCAGCGCGTCCGTACCTCGCCGTTCCTTCCGCACACCGACGATGTGCGCGGTTTCGTCTTCGATGTGACCACCGGACAGCTGCGGGAGATCGATCCGCAGCGGTGATTGACCGTTCGACGGTGCCGACGCACCGTCAGGACAGCCAGAATGCGTCATGCGTACGACACAGCCGGCCGCTCCCGCGGGAGCGGCCGGCCGGGACGGGCCGAGGAGGGCCGGGGTGACCACCTTTGACGAGCGGACGGGGCTCGGCGAACTGACCAGTACGGCGGAGCGGATCCGCGCCTCGGTGGAGGGCGTGATCGAGGGCAAGCCGGAGGTCGTGCGGCTGGCACTGACCGTGCTGCTCGCCGAGGGCCATCTGCTGATCGAGGACGTCCCGGGCGTGGGCAAGACCATGCTCGCCAAGGCGCTGGCCCGGTCCGTGGACTGCTCGGTGCGGCGCATCCAGTTCACCCCCGACCTGCTGCCCTCGGACGTGACCGGGGTGAGCGTCTTCGACCAGCGGGAGCGGGAGTTCGAGTTCAAGCCGGGTGCGATCTTCGCCCAGATCGTCATCGGCGACGAGATCAACCGGGCCTCCCCCAAGACGCAGTCGGCCCTGCTGGAGTCGATGGAGGAGCGCCAGGTCACCGTCGACGGACGGACCTATCCGCTGCCCTCCCCCTTCATGGTGGTGGCCACCCAGAACCCGGTCGAGATGGAGGGCACCTACCCGCTCCCGGAGGCGCAGCGCGACCGGTTCATGGCCCGCGTCTCGATGGGCTACCCGAGCCCCGAGGCCGAGCTGCGGATGCTGGACGTGCACGGCGCCGCCTCGCCGCTCGACGACCTCCAGCCCGTCGCGCACGCGCACGACGTCGTCAAGCTGGTCGAGGCCGTCCGCGAGGTGCACGTGGCGGAGTCCGTGCGGCGGTACGCGGTGGACGTGGTCTCCGCCACCCGCGGCCACCCCGAGCTCGGCCTCGGCGCCTCGCCCCGGGCCACCCTGCACCTGCTGCGCGCGGCGAAGGCGGCCGCGGCGCTGGCGGGACGGGAGTTCGCGCTCCCCGACGACGTCCAGCGGCTGGCCGCGCCGGTCCTGGCGCACCGGCTGCTGCCCACCGCGCAGGCGCGGCTGAACCGGCGCACCGCCGAGCAGGTCGTCGGCGACATCCTGCACCACGTCCCGGTGCCCGATCCCCGGGCGCCGCGGCCGTGACGGCGGGGTCGCGGCACGACGGGACCCCGGCCGGGGAGGAGCCGGGGGACCGTGGCGGGCTGCGGGCGGCGTTCGGCGGACTGACCACGCGCGGGCGGTCGTTCCTGGCGGCCGGGGCCGCCGCGGTCGGCTGCTCGTACGTCCTGGGCCAGGAGGACCTGCTCCGCGTCGGCCTGCTGCTGGCCGCCCTGCCGGTGGCCTGCGTCCTGGTGCTGTACCGCACCCGCCACCGGGTCACCGGCAGCCGCCGGCTGGCGCCGGAGCGGGTGTCCGCCGGTGAGGAGGCCCGGGTGCACCTGGCCGTCGAGAGCGTCTCGCGGCTGTCCACCGGTCCGCTGATGCTCCAGGACCGGGTCCCCTACGACCTGGGCCCGCGCCCCCGCTTCGTCCTGGACCGGCTGGAGCCGGGCGCGCGGCGCGCGGTCTCCTACCGGGTCCGCGCCGACCTGCGCGGCCGGTACGCGCTGGGCCCGCTCCAGCTGCGGCTGACCGACCCGTTCGGGATGTGCGAGATCGACCGGGGCTTCAGCGCCCGGCAGACGCTGACGGTGGTGCCGCACTGCGCGCCGCTGCCGCCGGTGGCGCTGGGCGGCGAGGCGGCCGGCCACGGCGAGGGCCGGCATCGCGCGATCGCCCTGGCCGGCGCGGACGACATCATTCCGCGCGGCTACCGGCACGGCGACGACCTGCGCCGGGTGCACTGGCGGGCGACCGCGCGCCACGGCGAGCTGATGGTCCGCCGCGAGGAACAGCCCCAACGGGCGCACGCGACGGTGCTGCTCGACACCCGGGGCATCGCGTACGCGGGCGCCGGACCGGAGTCGGCCTTCGAGTGGGCCGTGTCGGGGGCCGCCTCGGCCGCCGTCCACCTCCTCCAACGCGGCTTCTCCGTACGGTTGTTGACCGACACCGGGGCCTCGGTCCCCGGCACCGACGGCCTCACCGGCGCAGGACACGACCCCCTCGACGCGGCCGCTCCGCTCCTGGACGCCCTCGCCCTGATCGACCACTCGGAGGCGGAGGACCTGTCCGGCGCGCACGCGGCCCTGCGGGACGGCCGGACCGGGCTGCTGGTGGCCTTCCTCGGCGAACTCGACGAGGAACAGGCCGCGTTGACCGCCCGCCTGCGCGGACGCGGCGGCACGGCCCTCGCGTTCGTCCTCGACCCGGAGGTCTGGACGGGCGCGGCGGCCGGGTACGACGCCGTCGCGCGCCCCCTGCGGCTGCTGCGCGAGGCGGGCTGGACGGTGCTCCCGGTGGCCCCGGGCGACGCGCTGCCCGACCTCTGGCGCCTGGCCGGGACGGGTGGGATCAGGGAGGACGACGGCATGGTGGCGGGGGGGACGGACGTGAGCGGAGCGACCCGGCTGGCCGTCTGCGCCGTCCTGGCGACGGCCGGAGCCGCCAGTGCCCTGGTGCCGCTGGTGGACGGGGCGTCCTGGCTGGCCGACGCCGTCCTGCTGCTGGCCGCGCAGAGCGCCGTCGGCGCACTCGCCCGCCGGACGCCGCTCCCGCGCACCCTGACGGTGGCGCTCCAGGCGCTCGCCGCCCTGCTGCTGCTCACCGTGGTCTTCGTCCGCGACCGTGCGGTCGCCGGGCTGCTGCCCGGGCCGGACGCGTTCCGGCAGTTCACGGAGCTGCTGCGGCAGGGCACCGACGACATCGGGCGGTACGCGATCCCGGCCCCGGCCACCCCGGGCATCGAACTGATGCTGGTGGCCGGCGTCCTGGTGATCGGGCTGGTGGTGGACGCGCTGGCGGTTACCTTCCGGCACGCGGCACCCGCCGGGATGCCGCTGCTGGCGCTCTACTCGGTCGGCGCGGGGCTCACCCGGGACGCCACGGACTGGCTGTGGTTCCTGGCCGCCGCCGCGGGATACCTGCTGCTGCTCCTCGCGGAGGGCCGGGACCGGCTGATCCGCTGGGGACGGGTCTTCGGCGAGGGGACGGGCGGAAACGCGTCCGCCGCCCCGGCCCGCACCGGCCGCCGGATCGGCGTGCTCGCGCTGGGCGTCGCCGTGGCCGTCCCGCTGGCGCTGCCCGCGATCGACGGCGGGCTGCTGGCCCCGCGCGACCGGGGCAAGGACGGGCCCGGCGAGGGCGGGACGATCTCCGCGGTCAACCCGGCGGTCTCCCTGCGGGACAGCCTCAACCAGCCCAGGAACCGGGAGGTGCTGCGCTACCGCACTTCCCTGGACGCACCGCAGGGCCTCTACCTGCGCATCGTCGCGCTCGACCACTTCGACGGACGGACCTGGCGGCCCGCCGAGCGGCGGATCACCGACGTCCCGGAGCGCCTGCCCGCCCCGGCCGGGCTCTCCCCCCAGGTGCGGACGGACCGCGTGACCACCTCCGTGGTCGCCTCCGACACCTACGCGCAGACCTATCTGCCGCTCCCGTTCCCCGCGGACTCGGTCCGCGTCGGCGGGCAGTGGCGCTACGAGCCGGAGGGCCGGTCCCTGGTCGGCGACCACGGGCAGACCACCCGGGGCCTGGGCTACCAGGTCACCAGCCTGCTGCCGCGGCCGACGGCCGAGCAGCTCGCCCGCGCGCCCGAGCCGCCGGAGCGGCTGCGCCGCGAGTACACCGAGGTGCCGTCCTCGCTGCCCGAGGTGGTGGCGCGGCGGGCCCGCGAGGTGACGGCGGGGGCCGGGACCGCGTACGAGCGGGCGGTGCGGCTGCAGAACTGGTTCGCGGTGAGCGGCGGCTTCCAGTACGACACCGAGGTGCGGTCGGGCAGCGGTGACGACGCCATCGCGTCCTTCCTGGAGGACAAGCGGGGCTTCTGCGTCCACTTCTCCTACTCGATGGCCGCGATGGCGCGCACGCTGGGCATCCCCGCCCGGGTCGCGGTGGGCTTCACGCCCGGCAGCCCGCAGGGCGACGGGACGATGTCGGTGGGCAGCAAGGACGCGCACGCCTGGCCGGAGCTGTACTTCGAGGGGGCGGGCTGGACTCGGTTCGAGCCGACGCCGAGCCGGGGGGCTCCGCCGGAGTACACGGTCACGCGCGATCCGGCCGGGGCCGGGGCGGGCGACCCGGGCGCACCGGTGCCGGACCACCGGGGCGGACCCGGCCCGGCGCCCTCCCGGGCCGGTGAACCGGGCTCGGTGCCGGGCCGCACGGGGGCCGTGGAGCTCTCCGTCGACGGATCGTCGTCCTCCGGTTCCGCCGTCGTGATCTGGTCCGCGACGGCGGGCGCCCTGCTGGTGCTGCTCCTCGCGGCGGCGCCGCTGTGGCGGGTACGGGTGCGGGCGCGCCGCCTGGGCGGAGGCCCGGAGGACCCGGTGGCGCGGACGCTGGCCGCGTGGCGGGAGCTGACGGATTCGGCGTGGGACTACGGGATCGCACCGGAGGCGTCGCGGACGCCGCGGGGTTCCGTGGAACGGATCGCCCGCGTCGGGGAGCTGGATGCCGCGGCGGCGGCGGCCGCGGGGCGGGTGGCCACGGCGGTGGAGGGGGCGCTGTACGCGCCGGCCGCCCCGTCGGCCCTCGGCCTGGCCGAGGACGTCGCCCTGGTCCGGGCGGGGTTGCGGGCCTCGGCGGGGCGGAGCGTCCGCGTGCGGGCGGTTTTCGCACCGAGGTCGGTGGTACGACGGGTAGCGGGGCGGCTGCGGCGCCGCGGCTAACGGGATTTCGCCCCTGGCCCGCCCTTTCACCGTTTCCGCAGCAGCACGCTGCGCGCGCTGTCCTCAAGTGCCGGACGGGCTGAATAGCCCGTCCGGCACTTGAGGACAAACCCGCGCGGAGCGCGGCGAGAAACGGTGAAAGGGCGGGCCAGGGGCAAATCCAAATGCCGAACGCCGGGCCCCCGCACCTCGCGGTGCGAACGCCCGGCGTTCGAAAGAAAAGCTAGCGACCCTGCTCGTCCCGCCGCCGCTGCCACCGCTGCTCGATGCGGTCCATCATCGACCGCCGCTGCCGCGCAGGCCCGCGCCGCCCGGGAGCACCCGCCGCACCCCGCGGAGAACCGCCCCGCGGCGCCTTGCGCCAGCCCGTGACGACGAGCACCGCGCAGCCGAGCATGACGAGGAACCCCACCACGCTGATCCAGATCCACTGGGCGACCATTCCGGCCATGAGGAGCGCGATGCCCACCAGAAAGCCCGCGATCGCCTGGTAGACCCGTCGACGGGTGTACGTGCGCAGGCCGCTGCCCTCGAGCGCTGTGGCGAACTTGGGATCTTCGGCGTACAGCGCTCGCTCCATCTGCTCGAGCATGCGCTGCTCGTGCTCCGAGAGCGGCACGGAGTCCTCCTACTCGTCGGTCGCGGGGGTGCGACCGGGTGCGACCCTTTCAGGATAGGCAGGGAATCGCCCCCGTGAAACCCGCCCCTCTGCGCCAATTCGCCCGCCCGCGCCGGGACGGCGACGGTGACGTCGGAACGTACATTCCCTGCCCGCCGACTCGTCATGCCGGACGGTGTCCCCCGATCATACGGGGCGAACGGCCTGATCGGGCGGGCTGTGCCCGTCCTCCGTCAGCCCCGCGCGGCCAGCACGTGCAGCTGGGTCGCCACGGCGTGGAAAGCCGGCAGGGCCGCCGCGGCGGCCTCCAGCTCGAAGAGGGCGTCGCGGGCGCCGGGCTGGGCGTCGACGAGGACCCCGGGCACCAGGTCGGCGAAGACGCGGACCCCGTGCACCGCCGTGACGTCCAGGCCGGCGTCGGCGACCAGCTCCGAGAGCTGCTCGGCCGTGAAGCGCCGCGGGACCGGGTCGCCGGCGCCCCAGTGGCCGTCGGGGCCGGTCAGGGCCTGCCGGGCCTCCGTGAAGTGACCGGCGAGGGCACGGGCGAGCACCGCCCCGCCGAGGCCGGCGGCGAGCAGGCTGAGCACGCCGGACGGACGGAGCGCGGCGGCGACGTTGCGCAGTCCGCCGGCCGGGTCCTCCAGGTACTCCAGGACGCCGTGGCACAGGACGGCGTCGCAGCTCTCGCGCCCGACGACCTCGAAGAGGTCCTGGGTGTCGCCCTGCAGGCCGCGCACCCGGTCGGCGACCCCGGCCTCGGCGGCCCGGCGCTCCAGCGCGAACAGGGCGTTGGGGCTGGGGTCGACGACGGTGACGCGGTGCCCGAGGCGGGCGGCCTCGACGGCGAACTTGCCGCTGCCGCCGCCGGCATCGAGGACTTCCAGCTCCGCGCCCCGGCGGTCGAGGGCGTCCCGGAGGGCCTCCCAGACCACGGCGGTACGCAGGGACGCGCGGGGGCGCGATGGGGTCTCCCCACCCGGGGAAGGCTCGGACACGGCGGGTGGCTCCTCGGCGGCGGTGGTGCGGACGACGGACACCGGCCAGCCTAGTCCCGAACTTCGCGGGTCGTTGATTCGTATGGTGTGACCGGTCCGGGAGTGTCCCGGGCCGGTTGTATCGCGTTGGTCCGGATGTGTCGATGACTTCCCGGTCCCCGCGGCCACGGTCTCAGCGTCAGCGCCTTGAAGTTGTGGTGACGTCCGTGGTGGAAAAGCGTCTGGGCGCTCTGCCTGTCGCTGCCGAGTTTCTGCGCCGGCTGGATGTCGCCGGGGTCGTCGATGAGGTGTGTCCAGGCGGTGCGAGCGCACATCTGACGCACGGGCAGGTCATCGAGGCGCTGGTGGCCAACCGGCTGACCTCGCCCGCACCACTGGTGCGGGTCGGGGACTGGGCCCGCACCTGGGCGGTGGAGGAAGTCTTCGGCATCACGCCGGACCTCCTCAACGACGACCGCCTGGCCCGCGCGCTGGACGCGATCGCTCCGAAGCTGGAGGTCATCGCGGGCACGGTCGGGGCTCGGGCGATCACCGAGTTCGGGATCGACGTCTCGCGGCTGCACTGGGACATGACCAGCATGTCCGTCCACGGCGCCTTCCCTGCCGAGGACCAGGACGAGCGGTACCCGCTCATCGCCTGCAACGGGCATCCCAAGGACCGGCGCCTGGATTTGAAACAGGTCCAGGCCGGGCTCGCTGTGTCCGCCGACGGCGGTATCCCCGTCCACTCCCGGGTCTTCGACGGCGCCGCGGCCGAGGTCAGCCAGGTCGTCGGAGCGATGAAGGACCTGCGGGCGATGGCCGGCACCAACACCTTTCTGATGGTCGCCGACTCCAAGCTGGTGTCCTACCCCAACATCACCGCCCTGCTTCAGGCCGGGGTGGAGTTCATCGCGCCCGTCCCGGCCGCGCAGATCAAGGACGAGGTCTACGCGGCCCTGGACCCTGAGCGGGCCGAGCCCGTCGACTGGGTGCCCGGGCGGGACGAGAGGAAACCCGAGGCGGAACGGGAGACCTACCGGGTCCTGGAGGACACCCACACGCTGACCGGCCGCCGCAAGAGCGACCCGGCGCTCACGGTGCGCCGGATCCTGGTCCATTCCACCGCGGTTGCGGCCGGCCAGCGGGCGGCCCGGGCCAAACGACTGGCCAAGGCCGCCGAAGACCTCGACAAGCTCACCGCCGCAGCGGGCGGACGGCACTACAAGACCCGGGAGAAGATCGTCGCCCGGATCGGTGTCGTCACGGCCAAACGCCGCGTCACCTCCTGCCTGCGCTGGCAGATCACCGAGGACGAGCACGGCACCCCCGGTCTTGCCTGGCACTTCGACCAGGACGTGCTGGAGGCCGAGGCAGCCGTCGACGGCTGGTACGCGCTCATCACCAGCGTCCCGACCGAGAAGGCCGGCCCGGCCCGGGTACTGATCCATTACAAGGGCCAGGGCGCAGTCGAACGGCGTTACCACGACTTCAAGGGCCCCCTCGCGGTCGCACCGGTCTTCGTGCAGCACAACCGGCGCGTCGCCGCGCTGATCCAGGTGATCTGCCTGGCCCTGCTGGTCTTCTGCCTGATCGAGCGACAGGTCAGACGCGCTCTGGGCCCCGACGAGACCATGGCCGGCCTCTACCCGGACAACCGCCGCGTCCGCCCCACCGGCCGGATGATCCTCTACCACCTCGGCGAACTCACCCTGCGGATCGGCAACGTCACCGACCCGCCAACCGTCCAGATCAACCGCGGCGTCCAACTCCACCTCCTCGACCTACTCGACACCGACATCGCACAAACCCGCTGGCCACAGACCTAAATCAGCGACCCGCGAAGTACGGGCCTAGTGGGCGCCGCCGGAGCAGATGGTTCTGCCCCGGCCCTGCCCGACAGCGCGGTTCCGGGGGTGCAGGGGGCGAAGCCCCCGGTGAAATGGGGGTGCCCCCTCCGGGGGAGGGCCAGGGGGCCAACTCTCCCAGCGGCCGCCCCGTCGGTTCGCGACGAACCCACCGCGCCATACTTTCTGCACTGACCGGTCAGTGCAGGAGGTCCTCATGGACAGCACACCGCAAGGAGCCGCGTTAACGGCCCGCCGCCTCGGCGTCCGGGGGCCGCGCGGCTGGGCGTTCCAAGATGTGGACGTCACCGCCGGGCCCGGCGCGCTCGTCGCCGCCGAGGGCCCGTCGGGCTCCGGCCGCACCTCTCTTCTGCTCGCCCTCACCGGAAGAATGCGCGCCACCGCCGGCCGCGCCGAGGTCGGCGGCCTGCCGCTGCCGCGCGCCATGGCCGCGGTCCGGCGGATCACCGCACCGGCCCACGTCCCGGGGGTCACCGAGCTGGAGGGCGCCCTGAGCGTCGCCGAGCACCTGCGCGAACGCGCCCTGATCCAGCGGCGGTTCACCGGCGGCCCGCGCGCGCTGCTCCGCCCGCGCACGGAGCGCCGCGCCGCCGACGCGGTCCGCGCCGAGGCGGCCCTGGCGGCCGTAGGTCTGGACGTCGGCGCCCTGCCCAAGGGGCCCCGGACGCTCGCCCGCGACCTCGGCCGGCTCCCGTCGCTCCGGCTCTCGCTCGCCCTCGCGCTGCTGGGAGCGCCCCGGCTGGTGGCCGTCGACGACGTCGACCTCGGCCTCACCGAGGCGGAACGCCCGTGCGCCTGGGGCCTGTTGCGCTCGGTCGCCGAGGGCGGCACCACCGTGCTCGCCGCGTGCGCCGAGGCGCCCCGGGACGCCGTCGTCGTGTCCCTCGGCCCTCGCCCCAACAAGGACCTGCGGCCGGACGAGGAGGTGACGGCCGATGCTCTCCCCGAGGCTGGCCGCGCTTGAGATACGGAAGTTCGGCCGGGGCAGGCTCCCCCGGGCCGCGTTCGTCGCGCTCCTGCTGCTGCCGCTGCTCTACGGCGCCCTGTACCTGTGGTCGTTCTGGGACCCGTACGGGCGCCTCGACAAGGTGCCCGTGGCGCTGGTGAACGCCGACCGCGGCACCACCGTGGACGGCGAGCGGCTCACCGCCGGCGACGGGATAGCCGACGGGCTGCGGGGGAGCAGGACGTTCGACTGGCGGCCGACGAGCGCGGAGCAGGCGCGGAAGGGCCTGGCCGACGGCACGTACTACCTCTCGCTCACCATTCCCGCCGACTTCAGCGAGCGGGTCGCCTCCAGCTCCGGCGACACCCCGCGCACCGGGGCGCTCCAGGTCCGTACCGACGACTCCAACAACTACATCGTCGGCTCGATCTCGCGCACGGTCTTCTCCGAGGTCCGGGCGGCCGCCTCGCGCAAGGCGTCCCGGTCCTTCTACGACCGGATCTTCGTCTCCTTCTCCGGACTGCACGACAGGACGGCCGAAGCGGCCGACGGCGCCGACCGGTTGGGCGACGGCATCGGCAAGGCCCGCAAGGGCGCCGGCGACCTCAAGGACGGGCTCGACAGGGCGCGGCAGGGCAGCGACCGGCTCCGGGACGGCGTGGCCAAGCTGCACTCCGGCGCCGGCACCCTGGACAGCGCCTCGCGGCGACTGGCCGAGGGCGCCGGGCAGGTCGCGGCCGGCACCCGCAGGCTGGCCGACAAGGTCAACGGCGCGGCGGACAGCGCCGACGGACGGTACGTCAAGGAGCACGCCGGGGAGATCGGCAAGGACGCCGGCAAGGTCGCCCGCGAGGCCCGGATCCTGCGGCAGCACCTGGACGACCTGCCGTCGGCCCGTACGACGGCCGCGCTGGCCAGGGCCGGCGCGGACAGCGCGGCCGCGCTGGCGGACCTGCACGGCCGGCTCTGCCCCGGCGCCCTGTCCCGGGACGCCTGTGTGACGCTCCGCAAGGCCGTCTTCGCCGCCCGGCAGTCCGCCGACGGCGCCCGCGAGCTCGACGACCTCGTGCAGAACAGGAACGGCGAACTCGACGCCCTCCCGGCCAAGTTGGACGCCCTGCGCTCCGGCGCCGAGAAGCTGCGCGACAAGGCCCCCACCCTGGCCGCCGGGATCGACGCCGCCGTCCGCGACGTCAACGCCCTGGACAGCGGCGCCCATCGGGTCGCCGACGGCGCCGGAAGGATCGGCGAGGGCGCCCGGCGGCTGCGCGACGGACTCGGCGCGGCCGAGGAGGGCGCCGCCGGACTCGGGGAGGGCCTCGCGAAGCTGTACGACGGCGCCGGCACCCTCCAGGGCGGCATGTTCAAGCTCTCCGACGGCTCCGCGAAGCTCGCCGGCGGGCTGCACGACGGCGCGAAGAAGATCCCCGACTACGGCAAGGACGCGCGCGACGCCCGCACCGAGGTCATGGCCGACCCGGTGAAGCTGGCCTCGAAGGCCCTGCACAGGGCGCCCAACTACGGGACCGGCTTCGCCCCGTACTTCATCCCGCTCGCCCTGTGGGTGGGGGCGATGGTCGCCTACATGCTGATCCCGCCGCTCAACCGCCGGGCCCTGGCCGCCGGCGCCCCGGCCCGGCGGACGGCGCTCGCCGGCTGGCTGCCGGTCGCGGCGGTCGGCGTCCTCCAGGCGTGCGCGCTGCTGGCCGTCCTGCACTGGGCACTGGGCCTCCGGATGGCCCGGCCCGTCGCCACGGTCGGCTTCCTCGTCCTGGTCACGGCGTGCTTCGCCGCGATCGTGCAGTTGCTGACCGCGAGGTTCGGCCCGGCGGGCCGGATCCTCGTCCTGGTGCTGCTGATGCTCCAGCTGACCTCGGCGGGCGGCACCTATCCGGTGCGGACGAGCCCCGGCTTCTTCAACGCCGTCCACCCGTTCCTGCCGATGAGTTACGTGGTGGACGGGCTGCGGCACCTGATCACCGGCGGGGACGCCGCCCCCGTGTGGCGGGCCTGCGCCGTCCTGGCCGCGTTCACCGCCGCCGCCCTCGCGCTGACCGCGTGGACGGCCCGGCGCAGGCAGGTGTGGACGGTGGACGCGCTGCACCCGGAGCTGAGCCTGTGAGACCCGGGCGGGAGGACACGGTGCGTACAGGGAGAATCACTGTCATGGACAGCAGCAGTACGCGCCGCAGGAACACCCGGCGGAAGCTCTTCGAGGCCGCGGTCACCCTCATCGCCGAACAGGGCTTCTCCTCCACCACGGTGGACGAGATCGCCGAACGCGCCGGGGTGGCCAAGGGAACCGTCTACTACAACTTCGCGAGCAAGACGGTGCTCTTCGAGGAGCTGCTGCGGGACGGCATCGAGCTGCTGACGGTCTCCCTGCAGCAGGCGGCGGACGACACGGCCGCGCGCGGCGGCGGCCGGGTGGACGCGCTCGACGCGATGGTCCGCGCCGGGCTGGAGTTCATCTCCCGCTACCCGGCCCTGACGCAGCTGTACGTGGCCGAGCTGTGGCGCACCAACCGGGCCTGGCAGTCGACGCTGATGCAGGTGCGG
>NZ_BAAAXZ010000073.1:0-20034 GCF_039535865.1 Streptomyces thioluteus | reverse complement strand
GGCCCCTCGCCCAGCTCGCGGTGAGAGCAGCCGGACCAGCTCCGCGCGCCGCGTCTGGCCTTGACCCGGGCCTCGAAGGCGTGCCGCGGGCGGAGGCGAACGGGACTCGGCCGAAGCGGCGGGGGAGCCCAGGGCCGGGCAGGGCGCGCCTGGTCGTGTGATCCCGGCGCCGTCAGCAGTCGCCCTCGGCGGCGGCAGCCCGGGTTGGCGGCCAGGGCGCGAGGGCGCGGCGTGCGAGCGGCCGCGGCGCGATCGCAGGCGGCCGACGCAAGCTCAGCGAGCCGCTGCCGCCAGACGCCGTCAGGGGCTGCTGTCCCCGGCGCGCGCCGCCGGGCGCTCTGCCGGGGGAACTCTGCTGGGATGTCCGCAGTGAACGGGGTCACCGGCGTCCGCCTCGGGCTGTGTCTCCGGCGCTGCCGTGCGCGACAGCGCTGTACGTGCCGAAGTCTCGCATCCGGCACTGACACGGGCGGGTGCCCCGGCGGTTTCCCCCGCCGGCCGCGTCGGCGGGGGGGGTCCGGGGCGAACCGGGTGCGCGGGCATCCGCTCGGCGAGCCGCAGCGCGGGCGGAAGGTGAGCAGCAGGCCGACGCCCATGACGGCGCGGTGCCCGGCGACGGCGTCCAGGAAGTAGTGGTTGGCGGTGCCCATCACCACCAGCGTGATGGCGAGCGGGTACGCGACGCCGGCGACCTTGACCCAGGCGCCGCGGCCGTACCGCCAGAGGACGGCGCCGCACCACAGGGCCCAGCCGACGTGCAGGCTGGGCATGGCGGCGTACTGGTTGGTGAGCCCGCCGAGCCCGCGCGGGGCGCTCGCGTCGCCAGCCCCACCAGCCGTCCGAGGAGTACTGCCGGCATCGTGTCGGTGAAGCCGTACACGTACGTCCAGCAGCCGGGGCGGGGCAGAGTGGGCAGCAGGTGAAGCCGACGAGACCGATGAGGGTCGAGATCATCAGCCAGGTGCGGACGCTTGCGGTAGTGCTCGGAGCGGCGCTGAAGATCCAGACCAGGATGGCCGGGGTGAGGATGTAGTGCAGGGAGGCGTACGCGAAGTCGGCGGGGACGCCGAGAGATGGCGTGGTACCGTGAAGAGCCGGTGAGCGGGTGCTCGAAATTTATATCGAAATCGCTTTTCGAGGTCGAGTATGGACAGACCGTGAATCGACCGCCGTCGCGACGTCCCCCCGCACGAGCAGACGACCCGCCGAGTACACCGCGTAGACGACGGCGATCAGCGGCAGTTCGCGTCCACCAGCGCGGCCGCTTACCGAGTGCTAGCGGTGCGGTACATCCGACGCTCTCCATGTGTTCAGGCGGCCAACAAGCGCGCATGCAACCGTACGGTGTACGCCACGTGCGACGCACACGCCCCGTGACTCACGGAAACGCCCGGTCACTCCCGGTTCGCTCCCGTGCGAGGGGCATGGGCACAAAGACGCCCGTTCGAGGCCCTGGGTTGCCCGGAGAGGCCGGTACGCCTGTTGCGCGAGTGGGTGATGATGGAACTCGTCATCGCTCCGCATTTGTGGTGGAAATCACCGGAAAGTCACCGAGGGTTTCCACCACCGAGATCTCCGAAGGGGTCCTCCCCATGGCACCGCGCATCCTGCTGGCCCGGCACGGACAGACCGAGTGGTCGCTGTCCGGCAAGCACACCGGCCGCACGGACATCCCGCTCCTCGACGAGGGCCGGCGCGGCGCGAAGCTCCTCGGCGAACGACTGCACGCGCCCCTGGAACGCGCTGCCCGGCGTCGAGGTCGCCACCAGCCCCCTCGTCCGCGCCAAGGAGACCTGTGAACTCGCCGGCTTCGGCGAGCGGGCGGCCGACTGGGACGCGCTGATGGAGTTCGACTACGGCGACTACGAGGGCATGACCCCCCGCCGAGATCAAGGCACAGCGCCCCGGCTGGCTCATCTGGCGCGACGGCGTCCCCGGCGGCGAGACCCTGGACGAGGTCGGGGCGCGGGCCGACGAGGTCGTCGCCTGGGCCCGCTCGGCGACCGCGACGTCCTGGTCTTCGCCCACGGCCCACATCCTGCGCGTGATCGCCGCGCGCTGGCTCGGCTACGACGTCTCCTTCCGCGGCGCGCATCCGCCTGGAGCCCGACGTCCCTCTCGGTCCTGGGCTGGGCCTACGGGGAGACGGCGATCGAGCGCTGGAACGGACACGGGGCACCTGGGGTAGGGGCGCCTCCCGGGGGAGTCCTACGCGGAAGCCCGCAGCCGCTGATGCCGCGTCAGGAACGAGGCGACGTGCGAATCGGCCCGGTGCGGACGGAGGCTCCGCACCGTCGAGCCGAGCATCCCCCGATCCGGGTCGACCGGACCTGCCGCAACAGGGCCAGCACCCGCTCCCCCGCCTCGGCGGCCGCCTCCGGCGCTCCGCCCTGCGCCAGATCGTCCGCCAACTGCGCCGTGTACAGCGCGATGTTGCGCGCGAAGTGCGGATCCGCCAGCGCCACAGCCCGCTCCCCGTGCGCCACCGCCCGCGGCCGGTCGCCGAGCGCGGACCAGCACTGCGCCTCCAGCCCCTCCAGCTCCGCCTCCCCGAAGAACGTCATCCACTCGGGGTCCGCGTCGCTCGGGCCCGGCCGAAGAGCGATCGCGCCCGCAGCAGCGCCGTCTCGCACGCCGCGCGGTCGCCGAGCCGGGACCAGCCGCCGGCCTCGGCGCAGGGCCAGCAGGGACATCAGCCGCGCCGAGCCGAGCCGGCGGCCCGCCTGCTGGGCGGCCTGCGCGGCCCGCACCGGCCTCCCGGGGGCCGCCCAGCGTCGCGGCGCCAGGAACGCCGTGTTGCAGAACGCGTGCGCCTCCAGCGCCGGGTCCCCCGCGAGCCGCGCGGGTCGCGAGCGCCTCCGCGTAGTGCGAGCGCGCGCGTCGGAGAACCGCCCCGAGTCGTGCGCCAGCCAGCCGACCGAGATCGCCAGCTCGCCCGCGCCCGCGTGCAGCCGGGTCGGCGACCGACCGTCGTCGCGTCTCCGCGTCGAGCAGGTCGTACGCCGCCCGCAGCGGCCGGGCCGCGCGCCGGTAGAGCGCGTCCGCGCCGTGCCGGTCGTCGAGCAGCCGGATGCGCCGGACGGCCTGCTCCACCGCGACGGCCTCCGCCTCGCCGGCGTGCCGGCGGGGCCGGGCGTCGGCGACGCCGGCCAGGGACACGGCGGCCACCGCCGCCGTGCCGCCCGTCATGAACGCGCGACGCGCAACACGTCGCTCTCCTCGTCGCTGGTGCCGCCGACGCCGGAGGTGCGGTCGTCGGCGGGGCTCTCGGTGTGTGTGCGGACGGCGCACCGCCCTTTTGCGCGCCCACCGTCCCCGTACGGCCGCCCTGGGCAGGAAGCCCATGTCCATGGGGTCCCGGCCGGGAACATGTGCCGGAAGACTCGCTCGTAGGCGTAGTTGGGGCAGCGGATCTCGCCGGACTCGACGCGCCCGATGTAGCGCGCGTCGCACGAGACCTGCTCGCCGATCTCCGCGCCGCGCGGCGCACCAGGGCGGCGAACTCCCCAGGTGAGCGCTGCCCGCGCAGCTGGCGGAAGGCGGTGTTGGGTCGTGGCGGACGAGGTGACGGGGACGTGTGGGGCGACGCCATGTCCGGGCCCTCTCCTGGCGACTGCCGCCCCGCCGGGTGCCGGGGCGGACGGTGGTGCTGCCGTGCGGCGGAGACGACCGTACCGGCTATGGTGAATCCAGTACGTCCGGTTTGCCTACAAAACGGATATCCCACTCGCCATCCGCCATGAACTGCCATCCTTTGTGACGGCGTGGCGCGTAGCCGTTGACGGGGGAGGGAAGTTGAACGGCGTGAGCGAGTGCCCGCCGACGGGGGACGCGGCGGCGGCGACAGATGCAGCGAAGCGTGGCGGAGGAGGCGTTTCCCTTGGCGGAAGCCGGAGTGGACATCGGCGGCTCGCGGACGGCGGCCGGCCCTTCACCAGCCGCGTCCCGGGCATGGTCCCGTCCCGCGCCCGGTCCGGGCGACGCCGGGCGAGGGCACGCCCTGCGACCTGGTGACCGTGCCCGCCCGGCAGGGCCTGGAGGCGGTGGACATCCTCCGGCTGCGCGACGGCGTCGGGCCCGTCCTGCACGACGGGGACTGCCACACCTCGGCTTCCTCGTGGCCGGCCGGCACCGCCGCCGCCTGGGACCTGCCCGGCAGCGCCTGCACCCAGGCGTACGGCCGGGCGCCCGCGCCGGCCGGCACGAGCCGCCCGTCACGGGCACGGGCTGGCTGGTCGCCCCGGACGCCGCGTTCTCCGAGGCCACCGATCCGGCCGTGCTCCGGGCGGCGCTCGGCGAGGCGGCCCGCACGATCGAGGCCGTCGACCGCTGCCGCTGAGGCGATAATCGCCGTGTGGCACGAGGAAAACAGAGGTCAGGGGCGCGGACGCGCCGCGGAGCCGGTCACCGCGCAGGTGGCGGGCGGGACGGCGGAGCTGGAGCCGGACCCCGACCGGCCGCGCGGCCGGACGCTGCTGATCGACCGGGCGCCCCAGTCCCATGTCGACCTCGACGACCCGACCCATCTGGAGTTCTCCTACCAGCGCCGGCTCGGCCACATCGCGGACCTGGTCGCCCCGCCCGGGAAGCCGGTCCAGGTGCTCCATCTCGGCGGGGGCGCCTTCACCCTGGCCCGCTACGTCGGCGCCACCCGGCCGCGGTCGGTCCAGTAGGTCGTCGAGATCGATGCGCCGCTCGTCGAGTTCGTACGCCGGGAGCTGCCGCTCGATCCCGCCTGGCGGATCCGGGTGCGCGGCGGGGACGCGCGGGCGGTCCTGGCCAAGGTGCCCGAGGACTGGGCGGACCTGATCATCGCCGACGTCTTCTCCGGCGCCCGGACGCCGGCCCATCTGACCAGTGCCGAGTTCGTCGGCGAGGTGCGGCGGGTGCTGCGGCCCGGCGGCTTCTACGCGGCCAACCTCGCGGACGGTCCGCCGCTCTCCATGTGAAGGAGCAGATCGCGACCGTGCGGACGGTCTTTCCCGAGCTGTGCCTGACGGCGGATCGGCGGTGCTGCGGGGAAAACGGTTCGGCAATGCGGTGCTGCTGGCGGCGGACCGTCCGCTGCCGGTCGCGGAGCTGACGCGCCGCTGCGCGACGGATCCGCATCAGGGCCGGGTCCAACACGGCCGGGAACTGGACGACTTCACGGGTGGGGCGCTGCCGGTCACGGACGCGAACGCGCGGCCGTCCCCGGAGCCGCCGCCGTCGGTTTTCCACTGAGGGGGTTGCCCCGGTCCCGCCCTTTCACCGTTTCCGCAGCAGCGCGCTGCGCGGTTTCGGGGTGTGCAGGGGGCGGAGCCCCCGCTTCCGCCCGGAGGGCGGACGGGGGCCGGGGCCTCCCCGGGAAACGGTGAAAGGGCGGGAACCGGGCACCCTCAACCCGCCGACGGCAACCGCCCCGTCCGCACCACATCCCGATACCACCACGCACTCGACTTCGGCGTACGCGCCCAACGTCCCATAATCCACGTACACCACCCCGAACCGCTTGCTGGTACCCGTACGCCCACTCGAAGTTGTCCAGCAGCGCGACCACACGAAGTACCCCCACACATCCGCCCCGTCCCCCAACGCCCGCAGCACCGCGTCCAGATGGCCGTGCAGGTAGGCGACGCGCTCGGGGTCGTGCACGACCCCCTTCCCGTCCGGACGAAGCTTGTCGTCGTATGCCGCCCCGTTCTCCGAGACGGCGAGCGGCAAGCCGGGCGCCTCGCGCGTGGAAGCGCATCAACAGCTCGTACAGACCGGACGGATCGACGGTCCAGTCCATCGCGGTCCGGGCGCCCGGTGGCTGGTGGAAGGCGACGCCTTGAGCCCCGGATACGCGGAGGCCCAGGTGAGGGGTGATTGGTCAGTGGCGGCTGATACCACTGACGGCGTGTAGTAGTTGATGCCCAGCCAGTCGAGGGGGTGCTTGATGACGTCCAGGTCGCCGTCGCGCACGAACGACCAGTCGGTGATCCCGGCCGTGTCCGCCAGCAGGTCGTCGGGGTATGCGCCGCGCAGCATGGGCCCCGTGAAGATACGGGTGGACAGCGCGTCGATGCGCCGCCGCGCGTCCAGGTCCCCCGGCGAAGTGGTCAGCGCCCGCACGTCGTTGGGGTTGAGGACGACGGAGATACGCGCCCGTCGGGGCAGGACGGCGCGCAGCGCCTGCGCCCCCAGCCCGTGTGCCAGGCTCAGGTGGTGGGCCGCGCGCAGGGCGGCCGCGTCGTCGGTGCGCCCGGGGGCGTGGACCCCGGCCGCGTAGCCCAGAAAGGCGCTGCACCAGGGCTCGTTGAGGGTGGTCCAGGATCCGACGCGGTCGCCCAGCGCCTCGCCGGTCAGGTGCGCGTAGTCGGCGAAGCGCCGCGCCGTCTCGCGCTCGGGCCAGCCGCCGGCCGACTCCAATTCCTGGGGGAGATCCCAGTGGTAGAGGGTCAGCACGGGCTGGATGCCGTGGGCGAGGAGGTCGTCGACGAGCCGCCGGTAGAAGTCGAGGCCGCGCTGCGACGCGGGGCCGCGCCCGGTGGGCTGGACGCGCGGCCAGGAGACGGAGAAGCGGTAGGCGCCGATGCCGAGGTCCGACATCAGCCGGACGTCCTCGCGGAAGCGGTGGTAGTGGTCGGTGGCGACGTCACCGGTGTCCCCGCCGTGCACCTTGCCGGGGGTCCGGCAGAAGGTGTCCCAGATGGAAGGGGTGCGGCCGCCTTCGTGCGCCGCCCCCTCCACCTGGTACGCGGCGGTGGCGGCGCCCCAGACGAAGCCGGGCGGGAAGGAGGTCATGGGCATGGAAGCACTCCGTGAGTGGGGGGAGGAGGGCCAAATGGAGGGGCAGGTGGAGGGGCAAGTGACAGCGGATGCACGGCGGTCAGCCCTTCACCGCGCCGCGCATGATGCCGCCCACGATGTGGCGGCCGAAGAGGGCGAGCACGAGCAGCAGGGGCAGCGTTCCCAGCAGCGCCCCCGCCATGACGACGGCCTGGTCGGGAACGTATCCACGGCCCAGCCCGGTGAGGGCGACCTGGACGGTCGGGTTGTCCTGGGTCAGCGCGATCACGGGCCAGAAGAAGTCGTTCCACGCCTGGACGAAGGAGAGCATTCCCAGCACGGCCATCGCCGGCCGGGCCACCGGCAGGACCACGTGCCGCACGATCCGCAGGCTGCTCGCCCCGTCCATCCGGGCGGCCTCGATCAGTTCGGTGGGCAGCGCCTCCGCCAGGTACTGCCGCATGAAGAAGACGCCGAACGCGCTGACCAGCGTGGGCAGGACGACGGTCTGCAGCCGGTCGGTCCACCCCAGCCGGGCCATGGTCATGAAGAGGGGGACGACGGAGAGCTGCGGGGGCACCATCATCGTGCCGACCACCGCGGCCAGCAGGACGTTCCTGAACCGGAAGCGCAGCTTGGCGAAGGCGAAGCCGGCGACGGTGCAGAAGAGTACGGTCCCCAGCGCGACGCTCCCGGCCACCAGCACGGTGTTCAGCACCGCGAGCCCCAGCCGGGCCTCGCCCCAGGCGATGTCCAGATTGCGGGCGAGGTGCGGGCCGAACCAGAGGGGCGGCGGGGTGTGCGCCAGCCGGGTGTTGTCGCGCGAGGCGGCGACGGCCGTCCACAGCAGGGGCAGCAGCGAGCCCCCGGTGAAGAGCACCAGCACCGCGTACGTGGCCGGCCCGGCGTGCAGTTGCCGTCCGGCCGCTCGTCCCCGGATGCCTCCCCGCGCGCGCACGGCGGCCCCTCACCCGTCCCCGCGCAGCCGGCGGGCGGCCAGCCCACCCGCCCCGGCGACCAGCAGCAGGATCAGGAACATGGCCCAGGCGACCGCCGCGGCGCGTCCCAGGTGGAAGCTGAACCAGCCCTGTTCGTACAGATACAGCCCCAGGGTCTGGAACTGGTGCGAGGCCCCGCCCTTCTGCCCGCCCGCCCCGCCGAACAGCAGCGGCTCGCCGAAGAGCTGGGTCGCCCCGATCGTGGAGACGACGACGGTGAAGAGGATCGTCGGCCGCAGCGCCGGCACGGTCACATGCCGGAACTGCCGCAGACGCGACGCCCCGTCCAGCGCCGCCGACTCGTAGAGCTCGTCCGGCACCGCCTGCATGGCGGCCAGGTAGATCAGCGCGTTGTAGCCCGTCCACCGCCAGACCACGATCGACGAGACGGCGATCCGTGCCGCCCAGGTGCCGTTCTGCCAGTCCACCGGCCCGAACCCGGCCAGCCCCAGCGCCCAGTTGACCATGCCGTAGTCCCGCCCGTAGAGGAGGACGAAGACCAGCGTGGCCGCGGCGATCGAGGTGGCGTAGGGGGCGAGCAGCGCGACCCGCCAGAAGGTCGCGGCGCGCAGCCGGTGGTGCAGCAGGTGCGCCAGCCCCAGGGCCATCAGCAGCTGGGGCACGGTCGACAGGACGCCGATGACCGCGGTGTTGCCCAGCGCGTTCCAGAAGAACGCGTCGTCCAGCAGCCGCAGATAGTTGTGCAGCCCGGTCCACCGCGCACGGTCCGGGGCGGTGAGCTCCATCCGGTGCAGCGAGGCCCAGCCGGTCCACAGGAGGGGGAAGATCCCGAATGCCGCGAAGAAGAGGAAGAACGGTGCCACGAAGGCGTAGGGGCTGTAGCGCACGTCCCAGCGGTGGCGGCGGCTGCGCCGGGCGGCGCGCCGGTCCGCCGTGCCGGGGCGCTCCTCCGGCCCGGGGTCCGCGGCGCCGGGCGGGCGTGCCGTCGTCGCGGGCGCGGCCGTCATTCGTCCACCGCGTTCTCGATCTCCTGCTGCACCGCCGCCCAGGCCGCCTCCGGCGCCCTGCCCTGCTGCTCGACCTGCGGGATGCCGACGTCGGTGAACGCGGTCCCGATCTGCTGCTCCCGGGGTCCGGTCACCAGCGTGGGGGCCCGGCCGGCCGCCGCGGCGAAGATCTCGGCGACGGGCGCGCCGCCGAAGTAGGCGTTGCGGGCGCCCCGGAGCTGCGGCATGGCGTACGAAGCGGGGGTGGAGGGGAAGCTGGCCTGCCGTTCGAAGAGCCGGGCCTGCTGCTCGGGCGCGGTCAGCCAGGCGGCGAGGGCGACGGCGGCGGCCCGGTGCCGGGCCGCCCTGGGCACGGTGAGGAAGGAGCCGCCCCAGCTGGCGGGCCGGGGCGCGGCGGCCACGTCCCACGTGCCGTGGCCCGCGTCCCCGGCCTTCTCCTTGATGTAGCCGAGCATCCACGGCGGGCAGGCGACGGTGGCGAAGCGCCCGTTGGCGTACGCCTGGTCCCAGGGCTTCTCGAACTGCTTGAGCCGCGCGGTCAGTCCGTCGCGGGCCGCCCGCACGGCGAGGTCCCAGGCGGTGCGGACGGCCGGCCCCGCCGGTGTACAGCGGATGCCCGGCGCGGTCGTAGTAGCGCTCGGGATAGCCGTGGATGGCGGCGTTGTAGATCCCGGCGGCCGAGTCGGTGAAGACGGTGCCCGCGGGGGCGTGGTCCCGGTAGGTCCGGCCGACGGCGAGGTACTTGTGCCAGTCGCCGGCCCAGAGCCGGCCGACGGCCTCCCGTTCGGTGGGCAGCCCGGCCTGCCGGAAGAGGTCCTTGCGGTAGCAGACGGCGATCGGTCCGATGTCCGTGCCGAGCCCGACGGTCCTGCCGTCGGGGGCGGTGGCCTGGGCCCACTTCCACGGGAGCCAGGCGTCCGCGCGGACCCCGGGTGCGCGGGACAGATCGGTGAGCCGGTCGCCGAGGTCCCGGGCGAGGTCGTGGACGTTGCCGACCTCGACGGCCTGGACGTCGGCCAGCCCGCCGCCGGTCACCAGGTGGGTGAGGAACTGGGGGTAGTAGGTGTCGTTGCGCTCGATCACGCTTTCCTTGATCCGGATCCCGGGGTGCAGCCGCTCGTACTCGGCGTAGAGCCCGGCCTGCTTGAAGCCGAAGACCCCGAAGGTGCCCACGGAGAGCGTGGTCCGCCCGTCGTCCCCGTCCCCGGCGCAGCCGGTGAGCGCCCCGGCGGCGAGCAGGGCGGCAGCGGCGAGGGCCACCACCGTCCGGCGCCGCCGCCGGCCGTGCGCGCTGGTGTGCATGCGTCCTCCAGGACGGGCCGGGCATGCGGGGAGTGCGGCAGGGGTGCTTCCGGATCTGTGCTGGAAACTCTGCCGCAAGCTGGCGGAGTGTCAAGGACGCGCCGCGCTGCGGCGGCGGGGGCGTCCGGGGGCGCGCTCCGGCGTGTCGGTGTGCGGGGCGGGAGCGGAGGGGGCACAACGCCGAGGGCCCGGCCTGCTTTCGCAGACCGGGCCCTCGGGTCGATCAGGGTGAGTAACGGGACTCGAACCCGCGACATCCTGGACCACAACCAGGTGCTCTACCAGCTGAGCTATACCCACCACGTCCGGCGTTTGTTTCCGTGTTTCCCACCGGCCGAGAAAAAGTGTACAGGGTCCGGAGGGGTGCTCGCTCCCGGCTTTCGCCGAACCGGGAGCGAGCTACGTCACTATCCCTGAACAGGCAGGACGTGCTTGGCCGCGATCGCCTTCGCGGTGTCGGAGTCCGGGCCGGGCTGCGGGACGAAGACCGCCTCCCGGTAGTAGCGGAGCTCGGCGATCGACTCGCGGATGTCGGCGAGCGCCCGGTGGTTGCCGCTCTTCTTCGGGCTGGCGAAGTACGCCCTCGGGTACCAGCGGCGGGACAGCTCCTTCACCGACGAGACGTCGACGATGCGGTAGTGCAGGTGCCCCTCCAGCTCGGGCATGTCCCGCAGGAGGAAACCGCGGTCCGTGCTGACCGAGTTTCCGCACAGCGGGGCCTTGCCCGGCTCCGGGACGTACTCGCGGATGTACGCCAGGACCTGCCGCTCCGCCTCCTCGAGCGTCGTCCCGCCGTCCAGCTCGGCGAGCAGCCCGGAGGCCGTGTGCATCTGGCGCACCACCTCGGGCATGGTGGTGAGGGCCTCGGCGGGCGGGCGGATGACGATGTCCACACCGTCGCCGAGGATGTTCAGCTCGGAGTCGGTGACCAGGGCGGCCACCTCGATGAGCGCGTCGGACGACAGCGAGAGCCCGGTCATCTCGCAGTCGATCCACACCATGCGATCGTTCATGGGGCTCACCCTACGGGGCGTTCCCGCTGGCCGGGCAGGTGAGGGCTGTAGAGGTCGGATTCCGGTTTGCCCGGTTCCACCGGGTTCGTTCCATGACCGATGCCGTGGCCCACCGGTAGCCCGTGCCCGGTGTGTCCACCGTGCCCGTGGTGCCGGTCGCCGCCGAGCGGTGCGCCGGTGACGGCGTGCGCGGCGGCCAGGGCGGCGCTCCGTCTCATGCTCATGACCGACGGCTCCCCGGACCGGGGCTCGACGGGCTCCGTCCCCGGGAAGCGCTCACCCCGTTCCGTACGGTCCGCCCGCTCGGGGCGGTCCGGCCGGCCGTCGGGTCCGCCCTGCGGCCGCCGTGCCCGGTAGGCCGCCCGGTAGGCGGCCGGGGAGGACCCCAACTGGCGGCGGAAGTGGCCGCGCAGGGCGACGGGCGACCGGAAACCGCAGCGCCCGGCGACCTCGTCCACGGAGTAGTCGGAGGTCTCCAGCAGCCGTTGGGCCTGGAGCACCCGCTGGGTGATCAGCCACTGGAGCGGCGCACTGCCGGTGAGCGAGCGGAACCTGCGGTCGAAGGTGCGGCGGCTCATATAGGCGCGGGCGGCCAGGGTCTCCACGTCGAACTGCTCGTGGAGGTGCTCCAGCGCCCAGGCGACGACCTCGGCGAGCGGGTCGGCGCCGATCTCCTCGGGTAAAGAACGGTCGAGGTAGCGCTCCTGCCCGCCGCTGCGGCGCGGGGGCACGACGAGCCGGCGGGCCAGGGCCCCCGCCGCGTCGGCGCCGTGGTCGGTGCGGACGATGTGCAGGCACAGGTCGATGCCCGCGGCGGTGCCCGCCGAGGTCAGGACGTCACCGTCGTCCACGAAGAGCTCCCTGGGGTCCACGTGGACCGAGGGGTAGCGCTTGGCGAGCGTCGGCGCGTACATCCAATGGGTCGTGGCGGGTCTGCCGTCGAGCAGTCCCGCGGCTGCCAGTACGAAGGCACCGGTGCACAGCCCGACGATGCGGGCGCCCTCCTCGTGGGCCCGGCGCAGTGCGTCGAGGGCGGCCGGCGGCGGTGGCTGGGTGATGGACCGCCAGGCCGGTACGACGACGGTGCCGGCCCTGGAGAGCGCCTCCAGGCCGTACGGTGCGGTCAGTTCCAGACCGCCGGTCGTTCGCAATGGCACATCTTCGCCCGCACAAACCAGCAGGCGGTAGCGGGGAACTCCGGCGTCCTGCCGGTCGATCCCGAATACGGAGAGCGGAATGGAGCTTTCGAAGATCGGGCCGCCACTGAACAGCAATACGGCGACGATCTCCCGGCGGCGGCGTCCGGAGAGCTTGCGCACGGTCTCCGGTACGGTCGTGGAGTCCTGGCTCATGGCGCTAAGCCCCCCTCGGCGGTCGAGTCCTCTCGGTCCTGCACGTTTCCCCTCGGTCCTGAACGGTTCCCCCGCCGGTCATGGCCAAGATCGAATCTACTGTGTCGGATGTAGTCGCGGTGACCAGTTCACCACCCGGCTCTATGTCGACATGACAACTTGGCGCGAAGCGTTCGATCACGAAGCGTTGCACTTGCAGGCCCCGGTGAAAAGTACGCCTCTCGCCACTGCCCAATCCCCGTAGGGTGCAACCGCCCTCAGCGGTCCTTTCCTTGCTGGTCGCCCGGCTGTTGGGGGCTGGTCAGGCCAAGCGAGGGCCTTCGGCCTGAAGTTGGCCGAAAACATACGGGTGTCGTCGTACAAAAAATCAGTCGAGGGGCGTACTGGTGCCCGCGTGCCGGGAGCCGCGGTGCGTACCGCTCCCCGTACGGCCGTGCCGGCCGCGGTGCGGTACGGCCTGTTCCACGGGCCCGCTCGCCAGCCGTCCGGTGCGGACGGCGCGCCCGGCCGCGCGCTCGGACCGGCGCAGCAGGGCCCGGCAGGCGCAGGTGACCGCGACCAGCCCGGCCGCGCTGCCGGCGGCGCCGCCGAAGGACTGACCGCACATCAACAGCACGACGGGCACCAGGGCGCAGCTGAACGCCGCCCAGCGCACCACGTCGCTCACCGGATCGGGCGATTCCCTCACGGTGTCGTCGTCCTGTGCGTCATCACGGGTTCCGGGCACGGAGCGGCTCCCTGGCGGCGGCTGCTGGCGGTAGTACAACGCCGGCCGGGCGTGTGGGTCACTGGGGCAGTGGGCAGGGGTAGGGCCAAGGGGGCATTGCGCTCCGGGCGGCCCTCGTGCATGCTCCGGGGAACGCTCACCCGTCAGCCGTCACACCCGTCGAGGGGGACTCCGAGTGCCGAGCACCGTCCGCCGGGGGTCCGCCGGCCCCGGGGCCGTCCGGCGTCGGCCGGCTCCTTCCGGCCGCTGTCGGAGGTCAGGACCCTGGGCACCCGTCGTGCGGGGCTTTACCCTGGGGGGTAAGCCCTTGAAAAGATGAATCCCGGACGGATTTTTGTCGCCGTTCTGACGCCGGCCGCCCCGGTGCGGAACACGGCGCGACCCGCAAGTCAGCCCACCGACGCCCCTCCGTACGAGGACTCCCTTCGCCGAGACACCGATGGCCGGTCACGAATTCTCCGAACCCGCGGACCGCAAGCGGATCGCCGATCAGACGGCGCTTCCCGAAGCGGTGGAAGAAACACGTCATTCCTGCGATCCGGCGTTCCAGCACGGCGTCGTGGTGGGCTTCGACGGCTCGACTTCGAGCGAGCGGGCGCTTGCGTATGCAATCGGCATGGCCCGGCGCTCCGGCTCCGGGCTGATCATCGTTCATGTGGCCAACCGGCTGCCGACGACCGTCTGGGCGGGCTGTGAGCCGCCGGTCTTCGTGGACGTCCCGGACCACCGCACCGAGGTGCTGGGGCTGGAGCTGGCCTGCGCCGACCATCTCTCCGAGGTGCCCTGGATCCTGGTCGAGCGCGGCGGCGACATCTGCCACGAGCTGGAGGAGGTCGGGCGCGAGTACGCGGCCGACGCGATCGTGGTCGGCTCCACCCACGGCATCGTCGGCCGTATCTTCGGCTCGGTCGCGGGGCGGCTGGCGCGCCGGGCGCAGCGGCCCGTCGTCGTCATCCCGTAACGGGGCATCCGCGACGCGATGCGCTGCGGCGCAGCATCAACTCCCGCTGTCTGTACGGGTGATGCTGCGGTTCAAACTTTGACGCCCCGTGCAATCTACTCATGCGTAGGAGTGCATAGCGCCTCGCCCGCGGGTATCTGACGGGCAGACCCTGCTGCCGGGCGGGAGGTGACGGTTCCCGGGACCGGCGGCATCACCGCCGGCGTGAGGGCGACGCCGGCACCGGGGAGGCGGTCTCCCTGCGCGTTCGGTGGCACGCGCGGGGAGAACCGTCCCTTCGGAGGCCGAGGACTACTCGACCGTCACGGACTTCGCGAGGTTGCGCGGCTTGTCGATGTCGCGGCCCATCGCCTTGGCCGTGTAGTAGGCGAACAGCTGGAGCGGGATGCCCATCAGGATCGGGTCCAGCTCGTCCTCGTTCTTCGGCACGACGATGGTGTGGTCGGCCTTCTCCTGCTCCTGGTGCGCGACGGCGAGGATGCGGCCGCTGCGGGCCTTGATCTCCTCCAGCGCGGCGCGGTTCTTCTCCAGCAGGTCGTCGGTCCGGGACGATCGCCACGGTCGGCATCGCCGGGCTCGATCAGGGCCAGCGGGCCATGCTTGAGCCGGAGGCCGGGTAGGCCTCGGCGTGGATGTACGAGACCTCCTTGAGCTTCAGCGAGGCCTCGCGGGCCACCGGGTAGCCCCGGACACGGCCGATGAACATCATCGACTTGGCGTCCGCGTACTCCGCGGCCAGCTTCTCGATCTGCGCCTCGTTCGCCAGGATCTCCTCGATCTGGCCGGGCAGCTTGCGCAGGCCCTCGATGATCCGCTTGCCGTCGGCGACGGACAGGTCGCGGGTGCGGCCCAGGTGCAGGGCGAACAGGCCGAAGGCGACCACCATGTTGGTGAACAGCACTTGGTGGAGACGACGCAGACCTCGGGGGCCGGCGTGCACGTACATGCCGCCGTCCGGTCTCCCCGGGCGATCGCGGAACCGACCACGTTCACCAGACCAGGACGCGGGCGCCCTTGCGCTTGAGCTCCTGGACGGCGGCGAGCACGTCGTAGGTCTCACCGGACTGCGACACCGCGATGTAGAGGGTGTCGGGGTCCACGACCGGGTTGCGGTAGCGGAACTCGGAGGCCGGCTCGGCGTCGGCGGGGATCCGGGCCAGCTTCCTCGATCATCTGGGCGCCGATCTGGCCGGCGTGGTACGAGGTGCCGCAGCCCAGGATCTTCACCCGGCGCACGGGCGCGGGCGTCGCGGGCGTCCAGGTTGAGACCGCCCAGGTGCACGGTGGAGAAGCGGTCGTCGATGCGGCCGCGCAGGGCGCGGTCCACGGCGTCGGCCTGCTCGTGGATCTCCTTGTGCATGTACGTGTCGTGGCCGCCCATGTCGTACGACTCGGCCTCCCACTCCACGGTGGTCGGCTGGGCCGAGGTGGAGGAACCCTCGGTGGTGTAGGTGCGGTAGTCGTCGGCCTTCAGGGTGGCCATCTCGCCGTCGTCCAGGGTGACGACCTGGCGGGTGTGGCTGACCAGGCGCGGCGACGTCGGAGGAGACGAACATCTCCTTCTCGCCGATGCCGAGCACGACCGGGGAGCCGTTGCGGGCGACGACGATGCGGTCCGGGAAGTCCGCGTGCAGCACGGCGATGCCGTAGGTGCCCTCGATGTGCCGCAGTGCCTCGCGGACCTTCTCCTCCAGCGTGCCGGCCTCGGAACGGCCGATGAGGTGGGCGAGGACCTCGGTGTCGGTGTCCGGAGACGAAGGTGATGCCCTCGGCCGTCAGCCGGGCGCGCAGCTCGGAGGCGTTGTCACGATGATGCCGTTGTGGACCACCGCAGACGGTCTCGGCGCCGTCCATGTGCGGGTGGGGCGTTGGGAGGGAAATCGTTTGGGCGCGCCGTGGTGGCACCATGCGCGGTGTGGCGATGCCCGGTGCTGCCGCTGAAGCGCTTGGGGAGCGGGCACTCCGAGCTCGCGGACGCGGGCCCTTGGCCTTGGCGGTACTCAGTAGGCCAGGCCGTCTAGAAGTTGCCGCTTCGCGTGCAGGGCGATGCCGGCGGAGTCGTAGCGCGGTACTCCAGGCGCTGCAGGCCCTCCAGCAGCAGCGGGGCGACGTCGCGCTTGCACTGACTATGTAACCGACGATTCCACACACATGGTGCGGTCCCTCCTACCAGGACAGAGTTCATGGATGCTCTGCGGCGGCAGGAGCCGCGTTGCGCCGTGGTCCGGCGCGGCCGTGCGCTCAAGCCGTAGACCATGCGGCGCAGCATGGCGCAGGGAGAGTTCGCGGTGGCGCCACCGGCGCGGGCGCAGCTCGGCGAGATCCTGGCGAAGATCTCGGCGTGTGGTCAGACCGCGCTGCCTGTGCAGTTCGCGGTGGCGGCGGGACAGAGGGAACTCACTCGGCGTCTCGTCGAAGTACGCCAGGGACGTCCAGGACCACCCGGGCGGCCTCGCCGCGCTGAAGCGGCGTGCTGTGCTCGCACAGGTGGTCAACCAGGTCGTCATGGGACGCTACGGCGTTCGAGCACCCGTCGATACTGAGGGGTGGGAGCGCCTTTCGCAAAGAATCCTGCACGAATTCGGGCAGGCCCTCTGGTGAGGGGTGGGGGATTTGGTCAGAAACGCTGGAGGAATTGCCTGCTTCGCGGCGGCGAAATCCTCATCACGGTGAGGACCCCGGAGTGATGCAGCTCACCCAGCTCGGCAGCCGGCGCAGCAGGGTGTCGTGGTCGTCGGCCGGGGTGCCCGGTGGCGGGGAGCGCGGGCGCCTCGACGGGCTCGGGCCGTGGAGCCGTCGCCCACCCCGGTCCGCGGTCGGGTGCGGCAGGCGGGCCACGACGGCGGCGCCCACCAGGGCCATCAGTCCGTCCTTCTTGAAGCCGTAGAGCTCGATCGCGTTGGGGTCGTACTTGGGGCGGGCCTTGGTGGGCGAGCCCTGGACCTCGAAGCGCAGATAGCCGTTCTCCAGGCCGACGCCGGGCAGCCACTCCACGGCGCGGATGTCGGAGAGCGGGAACTCGCGCGGGCCGCCGGAGCCCTTTCCGTCGTCGGTGAGCCAGTTCCACTCCAGGCGGACGCGCTCGCCGTCGAAGGAGGCCGTGCCGTCCCCGGCGCCGGCGGACA
Organism: Streptomyces thioluteus; assembly: GCF_039535865.1. Classification (NCBI taxonomy): domain Bacteria; kingdom Bacillati; phylum Actinomycetota; class Actinomycetes; order Kitasatosporales; family Streptomycetaceae; genus Streptomyces; species Streptomyces thioluteus. The sequence continues at coordinate 2,835 of NZ_BAAAXZ010000073.1, read as the reverse complement.
CCGGGACGGCGGGGCCGGGCAGCAGATAGCGGTCGGCCGGGCCCTCGGGCACCTGCTCCAGCAGCAGGGCCGTGCGGACCTCCTCCGCGAAGTACTCGGCGACGCCGGAGCGGTCGGGCTCCGTCCGCAGTTGGTACGGATCGGCGGCGTCCGACAGCCGGCCGCGGGTCACCTGCGAGAGCGGGTCCGCGCCGTCGCGCAGCCGCAGCCTCAGCCGGCCTCCCTTGCGGCCCGGCTCGAAGGCGATGCCGGCGACGGCGGCCAGGGGAACGGTCAGCTCGCCCAGGGTTTGGCGGACCAGGTGCACCCCGCGCTCCCGGCCCGGGACGATCCGTATGGTGCTGCCGTCGAACGTCCAGGTGCCGTCTGTCTGGAAGATCTCTGCCATGGGGGAATTCTCGCAGGGGCGGGGGCGGCGCGTGGGGCCGGACGAGGGCGTCCGGCCCCACGCGGGGTCAGCCCGCCATGCCACTCGCGGGCGATCAGCATCCGAGGACCTCGCGTGGTGACCTCCCGATCTCCACTATGCGATGGATATATGGCCTTACTCAGTCCGCGCCCACTACATTGCCCACAGGTGCCAGAAACGGTGTACATTCAGTTTCACTGACACACAGCCGCGTAGCCGCGACCGGTGGACTGGGTGGACCTCCCGGGCCGCTATGTCCCACACCGCGATCGTCCGAAGGAGTCAGACGCCGCTTTGAGCGAGCGCGGCCTGCCTTGTGGTCATAAAGACCCATTGAATGAGCTAGGCAAATATCGCACGGACAACGCATGCTACGGCAAGCCACGCGAAGGCGCTGCGTCGCGCACCAGGCGAGCCGTGGCCGTGTGACAGTCACCGAACCTAATGTCGTAGCACACTGTCACGGCGCATCCCTTGAACTGATGGCCTGGTTATGGCCAGCGATCGGCCGCCCGAAGGACCTGCCGGGTCCGCGCGTATCACGCCAGCGAAATCGTCCACAAAGCCTGGGCGAGGCCGGTGGCCAGGGGCCCGACGATGTGGCAGCATCCGGCCCCTCGTCTCGCCGTCCTAGTAGCTGTTCTTGTCTGGGGATGCGCAGGAACTGCTGCGACCGTAGCAGACTTGGCCAGTGGCCGCGTATCCACCGCGCCCCCACGGCCCGCCAATACGCATCCAGGTTCCGGCGCAGTGTGGTCAGAAACGGAACACTACGCGGATCCCGTCGGGTTAGGAAGGACACGACAGTCTGTAGGCAGGTGCTCGCCGAGGCGGTCCATCATGCCGCAGCCATTGGAGTAGGCGGGCGCGGGCCACGTGAGCCGGGGGGTGCCCGACGGCACGATGATCGAGGAGCCCCCCTATCGGCTGCGGAAGCGACCAAGGACGGGCATGACAACGCGGCCTTCCGACTTGGACCAGTCCGCGATGACGCCCGCGAGCGGCAAAAGCAGCGGCAGGAGGGCGAGCGGGAGCGCCTTGGGGGCTGAGTGGATCACGACCTGGCGTTCAAGCTCTACCAGGGTAAGGCCGACGACCCCAGGACCCTGAGAAGGTCTCCGCCCGGTGGCGGACGCTGCGGACCCGGCTGAAGCTCCCGGACGGCTTCCGTATCCACGACTGGCGGCACAGCAAGGTCACGAACGATCTGGAGGCCGGGGAGAACCCCGTCGAGGTCTCCGCGAATGTCCGGCACCCACTCGCCGGGCTACACGATGGCCCGGTACGGGCACTCACGTAAGGACGGAGCGCGGAAGCTCGCCGCCTCCGGAGCGGGCCGGATCGGCCTGTCTGCCCTGGTCTAAAGGCATGATCACTGGGCCGTTGGTCACGTGGTTGGTCACGCCACTGCCCAGGAAACAGAAAAACCCCAGATGAAACTGGGGTCTCTGCTGGTGTCCGAGGGGGGACTTGAACCCCCACGCCCGATAAAGGGCACTAGCACCTCAAGCTAGCGCGTCTGCCATTCCGCCACCCGGACCAGGTGTTTGTCTCTGCGGGGCGTTCCCCGCGGCGACATGGATAACTCTATCAAGGTTTCGGAGTGCCTTTCACCAGGGATTTCCTCCCGGACATAAGGTCTGTTTATGGGCAATGACGGACATTCCCCGGCGCCGGCCGTCCCGGAACCCCACCCGGAGGCCCCCGCACCCGCTCCCACCAGGCGCGTTCCCCGTCCGCTGTCCCCACTGCGGGAGCATCTGCGGGACACCTTCTGGTTCACGCCGACGCTGGGGCTGGCGGGGGGCCGTGGTGGGGGCGGTGGTCGTGCTGGTGGTGGACGAGCTGTACGTCGGGATGCTCCAGGAGGACGGGGACTACGACACCGTCGCCTCGCTCATCAAGATCGCCAACGATGCGCGGACGATCGTCTCGACCGTCGGCTCGGCGATGCTCACCTTCATCGGTGTGGTCTTCTCGATCTCGCTGGTCGCGCTCCAGATGGCCAGTGGCCAGTTTTCGCCCCGCGTCGTCCGGCTCTACGTGCGCAGCCGGATCACCAAGTGCACCTTCGCCGTGTTCCTGGCGACGTTCCTGTTCGCGCTGCTGGTGCAGGCGTCGTACGAGGGGGAGACCGATCCCCGGAAGTACTCACACACACCGTTTGCGGCTCGCTCCCAGCGCGCATGCCTGCTCGACACAGGCTGAACGGCTGGTAGCTGGGAGGACCTGTGGGGCTTGTTCATCGCCGCTAGTGTGAAATCCACCGCGCCACGGGAGACCGCCTAGTACGCTTCGATGCGGGATAATAGCCATGTCATCCGAACTCGTGAGTCACGCAGGGACTGGTCAGCTGACCCGTCGGTGCTGGCCTGTGACAACACCATCGCCACGAGTTTGGCGGCTAGCGGGAGGCCCCCCCGGCA
>NZ_BAAAXZ010000072.1:0-44010 GCF_039535865.1 Streptomyces thioluteus | reverse complement strand
GTACAACAGGGGAGAGATAGACGACGGCACCGACCGGTTATTACTCCGGTGGGCGCCGACGACCGCGAACCCCTTCATCTGGCCAGAAGAAGTTCTTCGGTCCAGCAACCTGGTCAGCTGCCCTCCCACACGGGCCCACGCGGTGCACTGTGCCGGTAGGCCAGAAACCTTCCGGACCCTACGCACCAAATGATCGGACGCACCGCGTTGCTCTTAGTATCCATGCCCACGTGGGGCGGGCGCACCCGGCACCGGAGAGGAGAGCTCTTCTCACGACCGGGCTGGCCAGACTGATCCGGCGGAAGACACCGGGGTCGAGATTACCGACAATGGCGTTTCGGTTGGTGTACTCCACCGGGGATTCATGCACCGCCGCGCCGCGCGTTTGTGTGTTTTCACTGGTGTTGGTGGGTGTTCGCGAAGTTTGATGTGCGGCGCCGGCCGTTGGTACACGCTCGCTCCGCGTAACACGCTCCCTGCGCCCCGTTCTTCGTACTCGTCCACCGAGGCCGAAACCGTGGCCGGGATTTGAGAGTCATCTGCGGTGACCATCTCGACTATTCGTGGGTTCTGATCCGAGGCGTCGAGTGCGAATCTTTCGGAACGGGGTGACCGCTGCGCAGCGGGCCCGCGCGGATGTTGACATCTCTTCCGGTCCCGTGCACTTTACGGTCGATTTCGCTATTCGTGATTGTTCGCCGTGGCGGCGGGATGGTATGCGTCGGATACATCTACTATGCTGGGTGCTGTGTGTGGGATTGGGCTCCCGGATGCGCGGGGGGGGCGAGAGCTTTGACGGTTCGTAGACACCTTGAACAATTGGTCTGCCGACCCTGATTATAGGTGGTTTATTCCTCGGGGTCGTGTCAGGCTCCGTGTCAGGTGTGGTCTTTGATTTTCCGTTATCCTGTGTGCCGGGCTCGTTATGCGTCCCGCCCGCCGGGCGGGGCCGCATTCCGCGCAATACCATTGTTTTGGTTGTGGTACAGGCGAGGTATCATTTCAGTGCCAGCGGTGCCTGCGTTGTACCGTTGCGTAGATTGATGAGATTCTGGCATGTGTTGTTTTGTTGGGAGCTCGAGGTCCTCGTTAAATAGCTCCGGTGCGTGTGCACATTTGCGTGTCTGGTGCGGACTCATTGCGCTCAGCAGCGCCGCGTTCTCTCGTGATGGCCGAAGTGACTCCCACACGTGGTCAGGCGCTGGCCGCGGCAGACGGCTAGTGTGCGGGTCTTGGTGTGTCTTCAAGCGCCAGGACAGTCTAGTGACAGGGGGAGGGATTTTGATATGTTGTATAGTCCTAGCGCGGCCCGCCCTGTTGCGACAGAATTCGACATGGCAGTGGGGCGGCCGGTGCACGAGGGAACCTTGTGAGGCGCAGCAGTGGTTGTCTGTCCCGATTTGAGCCTGTGTCTACGGGGGTGCGATCGGTCCATCGGACAGTGGTCCGTTCCGTCAGCTGGACGGGGTCAGCCGCCGTTCAGCGCAAAAACGGAAGGGTGGATGCACGCGTGCCATCATTGTGCCTCCAGCGGTCGCCGAAGTGTTGCGGTTCTTTCCCAGGTTTCGGGCGGTCAGCGTGGTGAACTTGGCTGCCTGAACGCGGGTGATCCGCCGGGGGTAGGTCGATGTTGAGGTTGGCGCAATTAGGTGCAGGCACGAAAAGGGTTTCGCAGAGGCGGTCTCGGACGCCAGTGCACCGGCGGCAGTGGTCTGCGCGCGCTGCGGCGAGACGCGGAGTGCAGTTAACGATGTCGGCTACGGAAGCCGGAGCTCGGAACGGCGATGACGTGCCGTACCGCGGTCCACCGGCCAGCTCGTCCCGCTCCAGCGGCCGGCCTCCTTCGCCTCACGGGCACGGGGGGAGGACGGGCTCGAAGCGCGGTACCGTCAGTATCTGTCAAGGAACAGTGGGTTCGGTTCACCTTTCCGGTCCGTGCGGTAGATGCATGCCGGCCCATATAGAACCGTTCCATGCACCAGTATAACCGGAGGTCACCAGGTTCGGTAATCAAATCAGGCTGTCCCCTGGACGATAACGGGTCGGGCCCACATGGCTCCGCCGTTGTCCGCGTCGCGGCGTAGCCCGATTTGCCCGGGACGAGACCACCGGGTCGACCGTCGACGACACACTACTCCGCCCTCCTACTCAGTCCGAACGTGAAGCGCGCGTGCGCCGCATCGTGACGGGAATGTGGCGGAGTGTGGTAGTGCGAGCTATACGCCATACGTGACAAGGAGGACCGTGGCTGTGACCTACCCTGGGGGTTGCCGATCGACGGAACAGTGGGGGCGGTGCCAGGCGAATTGGTCGTGGTCCGTGGTCGGGAGCAGTCCGCGTGGTCGCAGCGCTATCAGACTATGGTGGTGGGCCCCGGACGGGCCATACGGTATGGCGGTTGTAGTCAGGCGGGTCTCGGGGGTTTCGGCGGCGGCGATACAAGTCTCTGAGCGGAGGTGTCCTGCGTGGTCACCTGTACTCTGTAGGCCGTTTCTACCGTGAGCTGGTACAAAACCTCGCTCAGATCCGGGGATGGTCCACCGGGATGGGTGCAACGGTTAAGCGCAGGTGCAAATGGTCGGGCGAAGCATGTTCGGCGGAGCGTCGACGTAGGGAAAGGTGAGGGCGGTCACTAGCTTCGCAATCCTTTGCTGTGTCTTTGTGGACTGCGGAGTGGTTAGTTATAACCCAACGTGCCTCCGGGTGTGGCTAGGTGCATGGTGGGGTCCCTGGAATGAGACGGGCGTTCCAAGGGTTAAGACTCCGAATGTGCCGGGGCATGTATGGATGGGTTCATGGCCTCGGCCGGAGAGAGAGATCGTCCATAGGTCCTTGGTTGCGGACAGCCGATTGCCGTAGTGTGTCATCTGCTTCATGTTGATATGGAAGGTGCACACAGGGCCCGTTGTGGGCCGTGCCCCGGTTCGTAGGTCCTGGGAGGTGTAACGTTTCGGAGGGCGCCTGTGCCCCGGGTATGACTTGCGCGTCCCGCCGTGGTGCCGTGTGGCCGCCCCGGTGGTGCTGGGCCCCCGTGTGGAGCGCGTCATGGAGTAGACTGGCGGTGAGGCTGTTGGTGTTAGGTGGGGATGGACGGCTAATGGTGTTCCACGCCGCCAATGTCGATTGGCGGCCGATGGAGGACACGCAGGAGTGCTCAGGTGTGGCCGGCCAGTCGGTGCAAGGTGTGGTTGGATAGCTCACGGACGCTCGCGTTTCGTCGTGCGCTGGATTACGGCGTCGGAGTAGCGTGTATTGTAGGCCGGTTGGTGCTAGGGGGGCTGCGTCGAGACCTTTATCTTCGTATGGCCACATAGGGGTGATTTACCTGATGGTACTCGGATCACAGGCGTACGGTATCTGTGGGTGACTGCGTGGGCAGGGGTTGACCGGGGGGGAGGTCGGAGCGACGGGGGGCGAATGGGCCGTCGCGGACCGAGGCCCCTGGTCCTGGCTAATGGCCTGCCTAGGGCCGCAGGCTGTCCCGTCCGTGGCCAGCTCTGGCGTATTGTGAGTCGCGTCGTCGCACGGCTCCGATCGCGCGCACGAATCGATGCCGGGGGCAGCAGTGTTGGGGGTTGTGTCCGGTGAGGGAGTTACGGCTGCCCGTATGGTGAACAGGTTGCGCCGGCAGGTCGTCGAATACGGGCCTGCCAAGGGGGCTGCGGGGGGGTGTAGGCGAGTCGGTGGTCCGGGGGGGCGTGCGATGGGTGTACTCTTATACTGGGCCGAGGCGTGACCGGTGCGTTTCGCGTCGCTGCCTCGTCAGGGGCACGGTGTCGGCAGGCGCAGTTGGTCTGTCAGGACCCGGTTGGTGTGGTCCGGTGCTGTGGCAGATAGGTCGTCATCGACCACGATTGTGTATCCAGCATAGGGTGGCGCCTGGGCGAGGTGGGGGCGTGACGGAGGGCCTGGGACTGCGCCGGGTCGGCCTTGCGGCCGACATGTGCTCGACAGCGACTCAGCGTGGTAGGTGTGTTCCGGGGGAGCGTCTCGTCCACCACGGAGTCGCACAGGGCCGATACTGTGCCCGGCCGGGCACGTGGTGTTACTTCAGGATGTCCGGGCGGCCCCCCTACGTGCGGGCAGGGGTGCGAGAGCCGTGGCGGTGTGCGAAGCCGTACGGCAGGTAGTCACGGGTGATCCATGGGTATTGAACGTAGGGATCGTGGGATCGGCGCCGCGAGTTCGGTGCCGTGGATGCACGTAGGTCGGCCTGATCGCCACCAGAGAGGGGCGCTCCAGCGGGTGGTGCGGTTGTCGGGGCAAGTGCCCTTTGCGCAGACGCGTACCTGGCATGTGGTGGGGTCCTGTGACTAAGGCGCGGCAGGAGGCACGATTCCACGCAACGGAGTGCGCATACGGCCGGGTCAACGGTGCCGGGGTGGGCACAAACGGTGTTGAGTGATATGAGCCTCGGCAAGCCTCGAGCATCAATCCGTCGTCCCGACGGTTGACCGGTTAATGCCCAGTGAGTACAGGTCGTCTCTGGTCGGTGGGTGCTGGCCTGTTCAGATGCTAAGACACGGTGAGGCCGAAGAGCGTATAACAAGAAAACATGGGGCCTAGGTTGGTGCGGGTGATGGTGCAGGCGTCCTACCAGCTGGGCGAACTACTGGCCGCTGAGACCGCAGTGGTGGAGGGGTTTACAGTTGTCTCATTCATCCGTCGGGGCATCGATGGCGGAGGTGTTAACCGATTAGAGGAAGTGAGGGTACGGGGGACGGATTGGGCTGCCGCCTCTGCCCTCGTGCGAGGTGTGAAATGTAAGATTGCACGAGCGTAGTGTCTTTGAGGTGGGTCCTAAGTTGTTGTATTCGGGTAGGAGCCGGGCCAGCGTTCTGGCCGACCAGTGGTCAGGTTACCCCGGTCAAGGAAGACTGTGGTCACCGCTTAGACCAGTGGGCGTGGAGGCATCACACAGCGGGTTTTGTCGCCGTGGGCCGGCCACGGGCCGGGGTTCGGCGCCATGGAACATGCCGTCTCAGCGGTGTAGGGCCTGCATTTCATGGAGATTGCGGAGGTAGGGGGGACTTGAGAGAGGACAATGGCGGTCCGAAGGACAGATGTGAGGTGTGATTGTTGAAAAATCGGCGGCAGCACGTGCCTCGGGCCCCAGGGCGGCGTAGGCGTGGAGGGTGGTGCCGGGGGGTGAGGCAGCACAGTAATCACGGCGTAGGAGTGCCCGCTATGTCAGGTGCGAATGGAGCGGGGGTGGCCGGCGACTTCCGTCACCTGCTACGGGGCCAACCGACGAGGCTCTTTGCGAGGAGGTCGGCAGATGACCGGGGTGTTGTGCGGCGGCACCTTCGTGACAGGGATTGCGGGGGATCGGAAGTACGCCTAGTTGCACGATTCTGGGCTGAATGTGAGGTCGCCGGGACAGCTGGGGGGGGTCCAGGGCTCGGAAGGGTGGTGGTGCGCAGGCGGCGGAAGGTGCGTCGCGGCGGTGCAGGGGCGGTGGCTGTCCGAGCGGCGGGGCGTGTGACGAAAGAGGCAGGGAGTAGATGTGTGGTTGAAGCCAGCGTACCATTTACCGAGGGGGAGAGGTGCCGTATAGGGGCGCAGTGTGCGACAGGTAGCTTGGGGTGTGTTAAGGCCGTGGTAGGGTCGCGTTGGCCCGGAATTGGCTCGTGCGAACCATGGATGCCGTTGGAGCTGGGGCCGGGTGGGGACTGGACAAGGGATGGAGACGCTGTCCGGGGGTCCCCGATCGTGGAGTTCGCTGGCTTGGAGCCGGTCGATCTCAGACACTCTGGACCAGGAAAGTCGTGCCTGTGGTGTGGGGGGCGGGTATCATTGTCGGCGAGCAACCAGCCGAGGCTGTAAACGAGGTGAGATATGCCACACTTGAGGGTGATTCGGTCTCAAACAACAACAGACATGCGGTAGGGAAGTGGTGAGTGGGTCGGAGTATGGGATCAGTGATCTCACTCACTGTGAGTTATAGATATCACGCGCGCGGTGTTCAGCGCCGACCGTTGATTCCGCACCAAGGGGTCGAGTCTGTGCGATAGCGGACATCCTCACTAACCGAGCGGACCATCGCGGATCGGGGCGGAGCGTATCCCTGCGGTGATCCCACCCGGCCCGGATCGCGCAATCTGGTTCGCGAGCATCTCGCGGGAAAGGGTCGGACCCCCGACCGCCTACAACCATGCCCTTGTGCTAGGCGGGGGTGGCGCCGACAGGGGCGTACCGGCTTGGGACGCACACCGCTGCTCGTCGCCGGGCGCCTGGGATGCATAGAGGCACCAGATGCAGAAGAGGGGCCGGGGGCGAAGCACGTCCGCGCTGCGCACGGGGTCAACGGCTGCGAACGCTGGACGCCCCGTGGGCGACTCGGTCAGCCCGATCGATAAGCACGGCGTCGTCGGGATCTCGATCTGTCGTGAGGAGTAGACGCGATAACACGACTAGAAGAATGGAGAAACGAGGGGGGGGGTGGGACCGGTACCGGAGACCCAGATGAGCTGTGGTGGACGTGCAACGTAGGGTCAGGGGGTGATGGAACGTGGTTATGTCGTCGTGCGGCTACAACATCCTGATCGTGGACCTCAATATGCGGGACTCGTTCTGCTCTGTGGTGCGTGGGGGCAACCACGGTTAGTCAAAAACGGGCCTCGAGCTCGGACTCGCCGTGGGCGCGGTGACGACGTGTGCATTGGTGTTTTAACATCCGACGCACAGACTGTCGTTGCGGCGATCGGTGATGTAGCCTTGCAAGCCCTAGCCTCCTGTGCGCGATACGTCTGAAGGGCGGCCTACAACCGCGCTGGCGGGATTCGCGCGACCGCCTGTGCGGGCCCACCGTCGCCAAGTGCTAGTGATGCTACGCCCCACTGGTCCAAGGCGTGGACCAGGTGCCTGGGTTAGCCTGACCACTGTCGGATGCAAGAACAGTCTGGCGGGACGGCCCCTCTCAGCCCTCCCCGAGTCGGTCGTTTCCGCGGCGAGGCCGGGCGCGCCAAAGTTGAACGGGCCGGCAACAGATCGCCTCGAGATGGGCCGTGGCTGTCGGAAGCGAGGTTAAAAGGGAGGCGAGTTCTTGCCGGCGTGAGGGATTCCCAGGTGTCACCGACCTGATAGCATGGGTGTCGTTCGGGGAGGCTTCTCGGCTTCGTTCTGCTGCACATGCAACCCCTGCCAGGGACGCTGTTAATAGACTGACCTGGGCATGGGGGCCCGTGTCACCGTGCGGTGGACGAGCGGTGAGTAGATGCTGAGGGTTGTACGGGCGAGTCTCTAACCACGACCGTTGTGCTCTCGGGCACACGTTTGGATCCGCCGATGGCGGACGCGGTGGGGGCGGGTATGTCCCTCGGGGCAGGAGTAAACTTGCGCGCGAGTCGTGAGGAGTTCAGGTCCTCGGGGCCTTGCAGACAACCGGTGCACACCACCGCTGGGGGCGGGTTGGTGTGGCCGTACCTCACGTGCATCGCGCACCGTGACAATGCTCGGCGTGGGCGCCGTGACGGGACCTGTTTTTCATAGTAACCGATGAATCAGCCCGTGAGTGGCGTGGGGTTCCGGGCTCGGGCGACCTTGCTTTAGCGGGACTGCGGCGTGTGAGTGGGGGCGACGTGTGGGACACCGTGGGAGGGAAGGGCGGAGGCGGTGCCGGGATCGAGGCCAAAGTGAACCGAACCTGGCGATCGTGTGTGGAGGCGAGACGCGGCGTGGGGGTGACGCGACTACACGGGCTGGTCGGATGCGAGCACGATAGATCGGGGCCTGACAGCCGACGGCACTAGGTGGGCTGTCACCGGGCGGCCACCTGAGGGAGGGGTCGCCCACGACGCCAGGTGTCGGTGAACGGAGAGCTGTGGTCGATGACCGCGCATGTTGGCCAGGCAGGCGGCGCGGGAACCACAGCGCGGTGCCGGCGAAAAGTGCGGGGGCTAGAGACCGACGTGGAGAGCGTGAGCGGTAGGAGCGAGGCGGTCGCCAGGCGTGGGTGGGTTCTGTGCCCGCCGGGGCCTGACGGCAGCCGGTTGCACGCTGCAGGCGTGTGCTCACATCAAAAGGACTTGAATGGGCGGACCTGTTCAGACGAAGCACGGGGGCGCCGGGAGGGCAACACCTGCTGTGTACCTGCGCGGGCGATATCGAGTGGCGTTGACGGCGTGTAGCGGTTTACTGGGACTACGCATGAACCTGTGTCATCGGAGGGCCGCCGGGCGGTGGCTGCAGGTGCCGTGCGGTATCCCGTGGGGTGTTCCGCGACTGCGCCCCGCGTCGGGCGGTAACTAGCGAGATGAAGGGCTGCCCAATGGAGTCCCGAACTCGGTTTGGCGGACGGGTCATCGTGAATGACCTTCCTGGGCCTGGGCGAGGCATGCTACATCACAGCTCGACAGCCGAGCCAGATCCGACGGGAGCGGTTGAGCTTCAACCCTGCACGCACTGGGCGGCGCGGGAGTACATCCTGGTGTCGCGCAGTCGTGCACGATAGGGAATCAGTACGATGGCGGGGCCGTGGAACTGCCCTAACAAGGGCCTGCGATCTCAGGGGGCTGGACGCGCCGCGGGGGGCCAGGGAGCCAGTAGCCGGTGAGAGCGGCACCCGGGCGGGACGTGGGGCGCAAGTCTCGGGGCGGGACAGCGGCGTACTCGTCTACACAGACCTCAGGTCGTCGACTGGGCGCCCGAAGGGGCGTGCACCCTGCCGGAGACTCACCTGGCCAGATCTGTTTCCGCAACGCAGGAGTATATGTCTCTCCTCCAAGGCCTGTACGGATGAAACACCCTCCAGTACATGCCCCGGTGGCCTTACGACGTCTTCGTGAACCTTAGGATGTGTCTTCGTGGAGCGACTGTGGCACGCGGATGGGCCCGTTGTAGTCATACCTCCGGCCATGCCCGCACCGACTTCGAGGGAACTGGGCCGCGATTCAATGGCGCGGACAGCGGATCGAGCGTAGCGTACTTTGCGCCTACGCGCGCTCGCGCGAGCTCTGCCGCTTGCACTGGTCGTTCATGTCGCGTTGGACCTCCCGGATCTGCGCGAGGTGTAGTCACTCAGGTAAGGAACGGGGCTTGGTGGGTGAGCGCGAGGGGACCTGCGGACAGAAGTGGTTCCGACGACCGGGGGAAAGACCCCCGAGACGCCGCCTGATCAACTCCTACGGGGAGACCGTCCGGTAGGTGTGCTACACCTGTGCAGTGGGGTCGCGAGCGCCGTGTCGGCCGCTGGGACACCGTGCCATGGCCCTGCCCAGTCGCACGTTTCGAAATTCGGCCTGGTGTGTATCGCCGGTGTCGAGTGCGTACGGTGCTCAGCGGACGGTGCGTAGGTGCTGGCGCGTGCGCGCTCTGCGTTCGTTGTGCGGAGGGGGAGTGTGATGTGTGCCTGCGGGACTCGGGTGGTTCGTCGCCCGTGGTGTACATGGCCTGCCGGAGCGGGACACCGGTGTGCGGCCTTGGTGGCCCGATCCCGTTCGTCGCGACTGGGCGAGCGTTGATGTGTCAGCCAGGAACGTTGCGGTGATACGCGCTGGTGGTGGCTGGTGCAAGGACGGGGATGGGGCGCATGCACAGTACCGGTCGGCCGTGTGGAAGGTGGAACGTACTGCAGATGGTAGGGATAGAGGTCCGGCGGGTTACCGGGCGGTGTCGAAGGCCGGGGTGAGGCTGGAGGAGCGCGGTATTTGTGGAGGCGGGGAGCGAGGCGGGTGTGGACGCGGGTGGACCGTGTCGAAATCGGCCGTTCCGGCCGAGGGCGGGGGGGGGTGACGCATCGTCCTAGCCAGACTGCGGTGTCAGCGCAGGATGAGTCGGACGCGTGCGCACTAGCTAGGGCCGGGTGGGGAGCCGGAACTGGGCGGCAGAAAGCGCCTCGTCAGCTCAGTGCTTGGGCCTGTGGGAAGTGCTACATGTGGTCCCGCCGGGCGGTCACCCGCGTTCGTGCCCATAGTTTCCCGCTGAGCGGGGTATGTGTTGAGGGTCCCGACGGGAAGGGGGGGACCGACCGCTTCGCGGCGCGGTGGAGATGGTGGCGACCGATGGCGTTGGGAACGCGTGTACACCGGTGGTCATTGTTGTGATCGGTCGCGTATAGCTCGGCTGCTGGGACGATGCGGGGCGAGAGAGTTTGGACGAGGGGTCCGGGTAGCTTTGTGATGTCCGTAGGTGGGGTGACCGGACGCCGAAGGCTAGAAGCGAAATGGGCCGACCTGTGCTGGCTCCAGGTCCTCGGGCACCAGCCGCCACGACCTGTATTTCGGACTTTCTCTGCTGACGAGTAGGTGCGGGGGCACATTGAATTGGTCCCGCTAGCAAGTCGCCGCCCGGTCCTGCACCTGAGTAACTGGCCACAGATGCACTGGGCGCTTAGTGCGCTGGCACGGCAGTGTCGGGGGGGCTGGTGTGCGCTGTGGGCTGCGGGTCGGTGCGTGGTTGGTAGGGGCGGGTAAACCTTGGTGAGCAGTGGCCGGTGCATGGGCAACAGTGATGGGACCTCGGGGCGGGCAGACCGTGTCGGGCGGAAGATACGTGTGGCTCGTGGGGGCCGGATATCTGAGGGCGGGTTCACGATCCCGGCCTGCGCGCTGCAGTGTGCGGTCGGCGGTGGGGGCGGAGGGGTCGGGTGTGCGCCTGACTGGCGCGGAATGTCGGGAACGGGGGTACTTGGGTAGTAATCGATGTGGGGGCGGGGGGGTCGTGACCTGTGGGTTCCATACTCGGGCGGAGCCTCTCCTCGACGAAAGGCTGCAAGCGCTGCCCAGTGTGGTGGCACCGCAGTGGTCCTGCCTGAGTCGGGCAGCGCGACAGTGCTGGGGGAGGGCGCAGGGCGGCCTGCGCGGCAGCGCGTTCGGCAAAACGTGAAAGTTTTGGCGCTACGGTCGACGCCTCCATATCGACGATGAGCGGGAGATTCGTGTCCCATGCGACCGTCCGGATCCGGCGGGGGGCGCGGGACAAGGGGGGATTTAGCGGGCTGGTGGCCTCAGGTGAATCGGAGTATAGTCAGGAAGGAGGATTGTCAGTAGATGTTGGGTGTGCGTCGCGGGGGTGAGCCTGGTGGTGGTACCAACCACGTCGGGCGGCGGGCACACATCGAGCTGGTGCGTCGCCCCTCTATCACAGCTAGTGAAACACACGGCGACCGTGCTCGACGGGCATGCGGCGTGACTGGCTGGATAATTTCTAGTGTTGGTCGAGTACCGTGCGATCGCCATTAGCGCTTCCTGTCTCGACCATGCTCGTGTGACTTGCGCCCGGCGGACTCCACGGCCCCGAGCCTCGGTTCGTAGAATGACTTCGGTGCCCAGGGTGAGCCCGCCTTCGCTGGTGGGCAGTCGTGGGTTGACTCGCAGAGCAAGTGGGTCGCCGTGAGCACGTGTGGGTGCGGGGCAGACGCGGAAGTTTCGTTCCTACCGGTCACAGTGCACCGCGTGGGGCCGTGTGGGCGGGCACAGCCGGACCTGTGGCGTGGCCGGACACACGGGACTTATCTTCTGCTGCAGATGGAAAGGGGTTCGGCGGGTGGCATCGCTGCCGACACCATGAAGGGGAGGGGCATCACAGAGGGGGATGCCAGTCGGTCGGAGTTCTGGGGCTCCGCGTGGGACGTGAGCGGGTGTGGCGCGGTGTGGCGGATCGTGCCGAACGTCCGAGGGCAATGCCGGGACCAAGCGAGAATTCTGGGCTTTGGTTCCACCCACGCGGGCTCACTTACTGGGGTGGGGCGATCCAGTGCCAGGAGGCGATCCGGGCGGAGGGATCAACCCGGCACGCCCGGTGCGCACCCGGCTGCCTGGATGGTCGCGCCTGGGAGCGGAGGGGCCCGCATTGCCGGGCGATCAGGTGGGGACTGGTCCGCTGGTGCCCCTTGAATGCGGGAGGGCGTGATGCGCCGTGTGGCGACATCTCGTCGGCCAACGAGAAGTCCGTCCATCCGCCGCCTGGGCCGGGGACGTGAGGATGGTCCGCTGCCAACCGGGGGCGCAGATCCGGTAGTGGGTGTCCATCAGATGGTTCGCGTACTGTCCGTGCACGGTCCGGGGCGCGGTGCCGCCGCCGTGTCGTGAGCGAGCCTCTTGGACGGGGGCATAGTGTCTGAGCTGGTGGACAAGCGCTCAGTGAGGTGATCATCGGCGCGCGGTCCTGAGCGGTCGCTGCGCGCTGGCCACGGCTAGCTCAGGAGTGCTGGCCGTGGTGTGAAAGGAGAGCCTGGAGGGGAGGTGGAGCGTCTTCGGAACGGGAGGGGAGGTTGGAAATGGCGTGGCCCGATCAGGGGTCGGGGGGGCAAGGGCGAGGATCGCTTCAACCGTCAACCCTCACGCCTCACGGCGATCGCTCGACTAGGCTTTCCGGGGGGCCGACGGAATGGGTTACAGAAGGTGGAGGGAGGCGAGAAGGCGCCGCCTGCTATAGGACCTGCAGGAGGGTTCGAGGTCGGCTGGTTTCGAAGGGAATCGGTGAATGCGTGGTCCACACACCATGATGACGGGGGGCGGATCTGCCACTTCATCCCTACGGCACCAAACGGGGACGTCCCAGACGCACTGCTGTTCCGTTGATACCCCGCGCCGTGGGTCCTAACAGGCGCCATCCGGGGCGGGACCATGCGCCTGGGAGCGGGTCGGGTGCCCCGATCCACTACGGGCGGGTGAAGGTGTGCGGTTGTGTGCTGTGGGAACACCAGTGTGGGCCCGTGTCCGTCGTGGCGTCTGGCTGGGGCTGGGGGATGTATGAGGAGGGCAGCGTGGTGATACGGAGCCCACGAGCGTGTCATGGGATGAATGGTGCGTGGAGGGCGCGCGACCTGAGTTGGTGGGGGGGGCTGTCACGGAATGACGGGGCCGAGAGAACACGGCCGCGTGTAGCGGACAGGGGCATTTATATACCGTACGCACGAAGACCTGTGAGGAACCATGTGAGGTCGACCCGAGAGCCGCGACAGAGTCCATCTGACCTCACAGGGGTATGCCGAGATCACGATGGATGTACGCGGCGCCTACCCGACCGGCATGCACCTGTGGCGCGCGGGTTGAAAGCAACATTTCCTTCGCAGGCGGCCAGCCGGAACCCGGGGACCAACGTTTCAGCCCGAGTCTGTTTCAAAAACGATGGAACGCCGGGGCGCTCCAGGGGCGGCAGTTCTCGCGTGCCTTCCTCACGAGGCCGAAGCGGTCGCACGCCTACTGGGCGCGCAGCGAGTTTCCCCGACGTGTTCGACCGACATGCCCGAGGTCGGGCCAGGGAGCTGATGTCACGCACGCCCAGCAGGCTTCCGCAATCATCAGAGTTGGAGTTTGCGGCCCCCTACATTCACGGGCGCTCGGTGGCTGTGTGGTGACAGTGGCCGCGCAGCCGTCCGTACCGTTCTTCGGCGCAGGGCATAGACCTGCAGCTTGCGAGGACGCGGCCACGCTGTCCGGGCTACTGGAGACAAATCTCCCGATCGGGGGGGCCCGTTACGCGGACAGATGCGCCAGGTGATGGGAGAACATCGTGGAGAAATACAGCGGAACGCGGGTTGTCGGCGGGGCACGCGTTGGCGGAACTGTCTCCTTTGCGAAACCTTCAGGAACTCTCGCGCACGTCACCATCCGTCATTTCACAAGCAACGCCGCGCACTGACGGCGGTTGCATGAGCAATATCCGGATTGTACAACCCTAATTGTACCAGTTGGTGGCATTCCACCCAGCACGCCCTTATGACGTGCACAGCAAACGCACGAGTGTGAGTTCGGCGCTCGGACTCATTGTGGCCGGGCCGGAGACCTTGAGAAAGTGAACAGACACCATTCAATCGCCGAATTCGTCGAGAAGGGCACGGTGCGGACTCGTGTGCGACGACAGAAGCGCACCGTGAATTCGTGGGGGTCCACAAAACGTCCTGGAGTGGTGCCCGTGGGTGCTGCCCTTGTCGCAGACGTGTCAACTCCGTTCCTGTAAGGGCCACTCTCGACTATGCCCTACATCGTGCCGCGAGCTTTCTTTCGCTGGACGGTAGGCTGGCGTGTGATTGGCTTGCGGTGTCTCGAGAACGAAATCAGTCAGATCACCTGCACTGCGGTAGGGATCTGTGTGTACATTGTGAGCGTGTGATTAAGGTGCCGTGTTCGTCTTTCGCAAGATCAGACATGGGTGCTGCGGACTGGTCCCTGGCTGGGATGTGTGAGCTATTGCAGAGATGAATCCACTTTGCATGCCCAGTATGGTGTCGTCTTAGGTGATTCGTGTGTGGTGTCGTGTTAGCACACGAGTGCCTTGGCATACTGTGTTTAGTGCGGGTCTTGTTTCTCGATCGAATTTCGGGGGAGTGCGATGCACAGGCTGGGTGGGTGGACTGGTTCCTTCTAGTGTCTCGTATGTCGTCGGGGCCATCACGGCATCAACTATAAAGTAGTCAAAGAAAAAAAGAAGAGCGCCGAACTCAACCTGCGGTGCGTTTGCTGTGCGACGTCATAAGGCGTGCTGGTGAATGCCACCAACTGGTACAATGGGGTGTACAATTCCGGATATTGCTCATGCAACCGCCGCTCCAGTGCGCGGCGTTCGTGAAATGACGGACTGGTGACGTGCGCGGAGAGTTCCTGAAGGTTTCGCAAGGACAGTTCCGCCAACGCGTGCCCCGCCGCAACCCGCGTTCCGCTGTATTTCTCCACGATGTTCTCCATCACGGCGCCGTCCGCGTAACGGGCCCCCGATCGGGCGCTCTCCAGTAGCCCGGACAGCGTGGCCGCGTCCTCGAAGCTGCAGTTGATGCCCTGCCCGAAGAACGGTACGACGGCGTGCGCGGCGTCCCCCACCAGCACCGTGCGCCCGTGATGGTAGGGGGCGCAACTGATGATGCGGAGCCTGCTGGGCGTGCGTGACATCAGCTCCTGGCCGACCTCGGGCATTCGGTCGAACACGTCGGGGAACTCGCTGGCGCAGTAGGCGTGGACCGCTTCGGGTGAGGACAGGCCCGAGAACTGCCGCCGTGGAGCGCCGCGTTCCATCGGTTTGAACAGACTCGTGGTGAACGTCTGGTCCCGGTTCGGCTGGGCCTGGAGGAAATGGTCACCCCGCGGCCACAGGTGCATGCCGGTCGGGTCGGCGTCCCGGTACTCCATCGTGATCTCGGCATACCCGTGGTCGATGGTGTCGCGGGTGACCCACATGTCCTCCGGGTGCGTACGGTAAATCGCTTCCCGTACCGCGCTGTTGGCCCCGTCGCAGCCCACCATCAGGTCGGCCTGGACCCATGCGGTGGCTCCGTCGCGCCCCTCCAGCAGTGCAGCCGGACGGGCGGTGTCCACAGCAACGCACTTACGCCCGTAGTGGATCCGGGCACCCGACCGCAGCGCATGGTCCCGCAGGATGGCCTGTAGGACCCGGCGCGGGATGGACAGCAGATGGTGGGAGTCCGTGGTGCCGTAGGGCTGAGTGGAGATCGCCCCGTCACGGTGGTGGACGATCCGTTTGACCAGGACCGAACCTTGCAGGTAGAGGCGGCGTCTGACCGGTCGGGGCAAGCAGTCGAGCCCGCGTGAGGTGAGGGTGAGGTTGAAGGAGTTGCCCGACCCCGATCCGGCCGCCTCCTCCTCCCGTTCGAAGACGTCCACCTCCAGGCCCTGCCGCCGCAGCAGCGTGGCCAGCGCGCAGCCGACCGGGCCGGCGCCGATGATCACCACTGAGCGCTTGTCCAGCTCAGACACTATGCCCCTCCAAGGGTGCTCCGCCCGGCGGCGGCACCGCGCCGACCGTGCGGAAGTACGCGAACATCTGATGGACCCATCCGGTATCGGCCGGTGGCAGCGGACATCCCACGTCGGCCAGGGCGGAGGCGGACTTCTCGTTGGCGAACGAGATGTCGCCCAGGCGCATCACGCCTTCCCGCATCAGGGGCACCAGCGGACCCAGTCCCCCACCCTGATCGCCGGCTTCGGCCTGCCGCTCCAGCGCGACCATCCAGGCAGCGGGTGCGACCGGGGTGACCGGGTATCCCTCCGCCCGGATCGCCTGGATGATCTCGACCCAGGTGAGCCCGCGTGGGTGGAACAAATGCCAGTTCTCGTTGTCCGGCTTGCCCTCGGACAGTCGGACGATCGCCCGCGCCACGTAGTCCACGGGGAGCAGATCGACGGACGGCACCCCTGTGATGTCCTCCGGGTGGCAGCCGAGCACCGCGAACCCCTTCATCTGCAGCCAGAAGAAGTCGTCGTGTCGGCAGGCACCGGTCCGGCTGTGCCCGCCCACACGGCCCACGCGGTGCACTGTGACCGGTAGGCCGAACTTCCGCGCCTGCCGCACCAAGTGCTCGGCGACCCACTTGCTCTGCGAGTACCCGATGCCCAGCGAGGCGGGATCACCCGGCACCGAGTCTTCTACGACCGGGCTGGCCGTGGAGTCCGGCGGGAAGACACCGAGGGTCGAGATGACGCGCAATGGCGTGCGGTTGACTCCACAGAATTCCAGCAGCCGCCGCATGCCCTCGACGTTGGTGTGTTTCACTGTGTGATAGGGGGCGACGAAGTTGATGTGCGCCGCCGCGTGGTACACCTCGCTCACCCCGCGCGCCCACGTCTCGTACTCGTCACCGAGGCCGAACCGTGGCCGGGAGAGGTCGCCGGGACAGATCTCGACCTCGTCGATCCTGGAGGCGTCGAGTGCGAACTTTCGGAACGCCGCGCGCAGGCGCCCGCGCCCCTCCTCCGCACTGTCGGCGCGGATCAGGCAGGACATGCGGTGCCCGGAGCGCTGCAGTTCGTCGAGGAGATGGCTGCCGAGGAACCCGGTCGCCCCGGTGAGCAGTACCGTCCCGTCCGCCGGCGGGCGCCGCTCCGCCACCGCGAGCTGCGGCAGGCGGGCCTCGTGACGCAGATCCGGCTGGCCGATGCCGAGGTCGCCGCCGAGGCTCTGTGCCATGCCGCGCACTGTCGGTACGCTCAGCAGCGCCGACAGCCCGATGCCGGAGCCGCAGTGCTCTTTGGCCAGCCGGTGCAGCCGGGCGGCGAGCAGGGAGTGCCCGCCCTGTTCGAAGAAGTCGACATCAGGTGTGGCGGGCCGGTGCCCGAGGACCTGGAGCCAGAGGTCGGCCATTGCCTGCTCGGCGTCGGTCCACTCGGCATCCGGTGCGTCAGCGCGGTCGCCGCCGTCAAGCACGGTGTCCGCGTCCAGCATGGCCTCCAGCGCCCGACGGTCGGTCTTCCCGTTCGGCGTCAGCGGGAAGGCGCCGACGCGGGTGATCCGCCGGGGGATCATGTAGTCCGGCAGCACGGTGCCGAGGCGTCCGCGCCAGTCCGGCGGCAGTGGCGCGTCGCTCTGCGCGAACGCGTGCAGGACGAGGTCCCCGCCGGCCGGAACGGCGATGACGGCCACCGCGTCCACCGCCAGCTCCCGCTCCAACGCCGCCTCCGCCTCACCCGGCTCGACGCGGTACCCGCGGATCTTCACCTGGTCGTCCTTCCGGCCGCGGTAGTGCATGCGCCCATCCGTTGCCAGCACCACCAGGTCACCGGTTCGGTACATCAGCTGCCCCGGGACGAACGGGTCGGGCACCATGGCCCGCCGTGTCCGCTCCGGCAGGCCGATGTACCCGGGCGAGACCACCGGTCCCGCGACACACAACTCCCCCTCCACACCGAACGGAGCGCGCTGCGCCGCATCGACGTCGCTGAGCACGTACGCATCGACACCGGCGACCACCCGGCCGATCGACGGGAGGGCGGGCCAGGCATCGGTGTCCGCGGGAAGCCGCTCCGCGCTGCACAGGTGTGCCTCGGACGGGCCGTAGGCGTTGATCAGGCGGGTCTCGGGGTTTCGGCGGAACATCTCGCGCAGGTCCTCGGTCACCACCAGCCGTTCACCGGTGACGTACACCTCGCGCAGATCCGGGAGGTCCACCGCGCATGAACGCAGTGCAGCGGCGAGCTCGCGGAGCGCGACGTAGGGAAAGTACGCACGCTCGATCCGCTGTTCGGCCATGAATGCGGCCAGTTCCTCGAAGTCGGTGCGGGCACTGGCCGGAGGTATGACCAACGTGCCTCCGGTGCACAGTGTCCCGAAGACCTCCAAGGTGAAGACGTCGAAGGCCGGGGGCATGTACTGGAGGGTGTTCATCCGTCGGCCGGAGGAGAGAATCTCCTGGTTGCGGACCAGATTGGCCAGTGTGGTCTCCGGCAGGGTGACGCCCTTGGGGCGCCCCGTCGAGCCTGAGGTGTAGACGATGTACGCCGTGTCCCCGGGAGACTTGCGCGTCCCGCCGGGTGCCGTTCCCCGGTGGCTGGCCCCGGGCGCGTCCAGGAGCTCGAGGCCTTGGGGCAGTTCCACGCCCGCCATGTCGATTCCGGCCGAGGACACCAGGATGCTCGCGCCGCAGTCGTGCAGGGTGAAGCTCAACCGCTCCGTCGGCTGGTCGGCGTCGAGCGTGATGTAGCTGCCGCCGGCCAGGAGGATTCCGATGACCGTCACCACGAGTTCGGGACTCGGGCGCATGAGTACCGCGACGGGGGCGCCGTCGCGGACACCCCGGTCCGCAAGGCCTGCCGCCACCGCGGCGGCCCTCCGTGCCAGCTCTGCGTAGTCCGTCGTCACGCCGTCCGCCACGATCGCCGGGGCAGCAGGTGTTGCCTCGGCGCCCGTGGTGAACAGGTCCGCAGTCAGCACGCTGCCCAGCTGCGGTGCGTCGGCCCGGCGGGCACAGAACCCGGCGACCGCTCGCTCCTCCTCGTCGCCGGTCCAGCGCATTTCGCGGACCGGTGTGTCCGGGCTGTGCAATGCGGTCTCGACCAGTGTCCGCAGGCGCTGGGCGAGGTGGGCGGTGAAGCCCTCGCCGTCGGCTGCGGCCGACATGTGCTCGACGACCAGCGTGTAGTGGTCCGGCGTCTCGTCCACCACGATCGCCAGGTCGTACTTGGCTCCTCCCGGCACGTGTTCCCAGGTGTCCGCGCCCCACTCGCGCAGGTCCAGGCGGCGCGAGCCGGACGGCATCACGGTGATCATGGTATTGAACAGGTCGTCGGCGCCGCCGAGTTCGGTGCCGGATGCACGTAGGTCGGCCACCACCGCCTCCAGCGGGGTGTGCCGGTGTCGCAAGGCCCCGAGGACCTGCTCCTTCACTGCGCGCAGCACATCCCGCACGGTCGCATCGGCGGTCAACCGGTGCCGGAGCACAACGGTGTTGGTGAGATGCCCGACAACCTCAGCATCTCCGTCGTCCCGCACGGTGACCGGGATGCCCAGGAGTACATCGTCCTGGCGGGTCTGCCTGTGCAGCAGCACGAAGCCGAGAGCTACGAAGAACATGCTGGTGGTGATGGACTCCGCCCGGCAGAACTCGCCCACTCGCTCCGACAGCCGGCCATCGAGGGCGAGTTGCCGGGTCACATGGCGCGCCCGGCCCTCGCCGGGAAGACCGATCGGGGAGGGGGCCGGGGCGTCCGCCAGCTTCTGCCGCCAGTGGTCAGGTACCCCGGCACTGGTCCACCGCTTGGACCAGTGGGCGTAGGCATCCACAGCTTGGCGCCGGGGCCGCACGGCCGGTTCGCGGCCATCCGCCAGCGCGGTGTAGGCCGCTTCGAGTTGGCGGAGGTAGGGCTTGAAGGACATGCCGTCGAAGACAGTGTGGTGGATGTTAAACACCAGCACGCTCCGGCCCCGGGCGGCGAGGCGGAGGTGCCGCACCAGAGCGAGAGGCCCGCTATGCAGGTCGAAGGCGGTGGCCGCGACTTCCGTCACCTGCTCGGCCACCCAGCTCTCGGGATCCGGACCGGTGTGGTCGCGCACCTCGACGATCGGATCGAGTACGCCGTGCACGATCTGGCTGAGGTCGCCACGGGGGTCCAGCTCGAAGGTGGTGCGCAGCGCGGAGTGCGCCCGGTGCACGGCGTCCAGCGCGGCGACGAGCAGGGTGTGGTCCAGCGGTACCTCCGGGCGCAGCAACAGGGGCTGGTTGTAGGCCGTGGGGTCCGTCCCGGAGATGCTCGCGAACCAGATGCCGGACTGGGCCGGGGACGCAGGGAGACGCTCCGCCCCGATCGGAGGTCGCTGGCTTGGAGCCGTCATCTCAGACTCGACCTCGCTTGGTGCGGATCAGGTCGGCGACACCGCGCGCGGTGCCGGCCTCGACGATCTCTCCGGGGGCCAGGGCGACCCCCACCACGTCCTCCAGCCGGGCACCGAGGTCGATCAGGTGCAGCGAGGTGACCGCGTTTTCGAGCAAGCCGTCGTCGAGGCCGATCTCCTCGCCCCCGCGCACCTCCGCCAGCGTGGAGGCCACGACCGCGGCCAGCTTGTCCTGCGCGTCGCCGCCCCAGGACCGTCCGGTGGTACGGGGCCGCGAGGCGCGAGGACAAGTCCTTGCGATCGATCTTGCCGTTCGCGTTGAGCGGGAAGGCATCGAGGACCAGCGCTGCCGAGGGGACCATGTAGTCGGGCAGACGCCCGCGCAGCTCCTCCAGCAGATCCCGCTCCACGAGGCGGTGGCCGGGCTCGGGCACGCACCACAACACGAGCTGGTCCGCCGCCCCGTCGCCGGGCGCGGCCTGGGCCACCGCCTGCGCGACGCCGTGCACCGTCTCGGCGGCCATCTCGACGTGCCGCGGCTCGACGCGGAACCCACGGACCTTGACCATCTGGTCGGTGCGTCCGGCCAGCACGATCTCGCCGTCCCCGGTCAGCTTGGCCAGGTCGCCGGTACGAAGCAGGCACTGGCCCTCGTGCCGGACGAACTTCCGCTCCGTGAGCAGCGGATCACCGTGATACCCCAGCGCGACGCCGTCGCCGGCGATGCACAGCTCACCGATCTCACCGGGCGGGCAGGGGGCGAGCGTCTCCGTCCGCACCGTCATCTCAACGGTCGGCATGGAGCGCCCGACCGGGATCTCGGCCGTGGACAGGTCTTCCGGGGTGATCTTGTGCACCGCGGTCAGTGCGGAATTCTCCGTACAGCCAAAGGCGTTGAACAGGTCACCGTCCTGGACGGCGGCCAACGCCCGCTCGATGTGCCGTGCCGACGGGAAGTCACCGCTGACGATCACCGACCGGACTTGGGCGACAACCTCCGGGTGATGCTCGACGAGCAGATTGAACAGATCCACGGAGAGGTTGAGCACCGAGATCCGCTCGCGTTCCACGAGCCGCGCGAGTTCACCGAGTTGCGGCACGTCCTGCGGAGCGACGGTGAGCCGGCCGCCGCGCAGCAGGCAGGTCCAGATGTCGGTGGTCGATGCGGCGAAGGTCGGCTGCGCGAGCTGCAGGAACCGGTCGTCGGGCCCGGGCGTGAAGCCGGTCAGGTGACGGGACACTCGCGCGATACCTCGATGGGCGATGACCACGCCCTTGGGCTCGCCCGTCGAGCCCGAGGAGAACAGGAGGAACGCCGGCGCCTCCGCGTCCACCCCGGACCGTACGGCCGCGCCGGACGCCGCAGCGGCTTCGGAGAGCAGGCTGTCGAGCGGGACGCACGTTCCGGCCGGAATGCCGTCCGCCGCCCGGGCACCCGTCACCGTCAGGGACGGCCTTGCGACATGCACACATCCGCGACGTGTGTTCCGCGGGGTGACGGGGGTTGAACGGGACCACCACGAGGCCGGCCTTGAGGATGCCGAGGAAGACCTGGTAGGTCGCAGGGCTGCGATCGAAGTGCACCCCGATGTACTCACCCGGGGTGAGCCCGCGGTCCTGCAGTACCCTCGCGATCTGGTTGCTGCGGGCGTCCAATTCGCTGTAGGTCAGGGTCGTCGTCCCGCCGTCGGAGAGCGCCTCGTGCGCCGGGTACTCCCGTGCCGTCCGCTCGAACGCGCCGGCGATCGTCTCGATGGTGGTGGCCTCGGTCGCGGTGACGGCGTCCGTCGTCGCGGTCCGGAGCGGCGTGGTGGTTGCTGGGTGTCTCATCGCGTGAAGTCACCGTTCCTTATTCGAGGTGGGATTCCGCCAGGCCCAGGTGACGCAGGCTGATACGGCCGAACGGCGTCGCCGGGTCAGCCAGGTCCAACGGCAGGTCGAAGTGGTCCCGGCCGGGCACCGTGTGCGTGCTCACCGGGACGCCGAGGGCGGCGAGGTGCGACGCGTACTCCTTCTGCTGGCGCAGGTACGTCCCCGTCTCGTGCTCGCCGGTCGCGAGCAGTACCTCGGTGCACCTCGGCGCGGGCATTGCCAGCGGGCTGCACTCGCGGGCGAGCCCCGGAGTGAGGCCGACGGCGTCGTTGACGTAGGTATGGGGGATCTCGCCGAGGTCGTACAGACCGCTGAGCAGGCAGGCGCTGCGCACCCACGGAGCCGTGCTGTGCGCGAGCGCCGCCGCGAGCAGGTGGGCTCCCGCACTGCTGCCCGCCACGTGTATGCGGTCCGGGTCAATCCCGTACAGCGGTCCGAACGTGGCCAGCCACGACAGGGCTGCCCGCACCGAAACGATCATTTCCGGCACAGTCCGAGCCGGTGCCAGCCCGTAGGACACCGCCACAAAGGCACACCCGTGCGCCACGGTGTGCTCTGCCGCGAAGCAGGCGTCCTCGATGCCGGACTCCTGCCAGTGACCGCCGTGCACGAAAACGAGGGCCGGCACCCCGGCCGCCGTCCTGGAGGCCGGGGAAGCGGGGAACACATGGCAGCGCTCGACGGTGGCAGGCCCGTACGGTACCGCCGCCCGTACCTCGAGGCGTGCCCGTGCGGCGTCGCTCCGCGCCCGGTACCGCCGCAAGGTCCCGGCCGCGTCACGGGCGACGGAACTCGGCGAGTACTCCCGGTCGAGCGGGCTGGGCTCATTCACCGGGCTTGCGCCCCTCGATAACTCCGTGCGGTGTCCAGCCGTGGTGATGAGTACGTGTGATGTCCACGAACCCGGCGGTGGCGAGCCACTCCTCGTGCTCGCACCAGGGATAGATCGTGGATTCCTCGAACGGCAGCACGGTGAAATACACATTGTCCAGCGCGGTGTACAGCGGTCCGGCACCGTCGTCGTCGGCGAACGCGTTGAAGACGACCACCCGGCCACCGGGGGACAGCGCCTCGAAGGCCCGCTTGAGCAGGGTCGCGTTCTGCTCCGGCGACCAGATCACGAACTGGTGGGCAAACAGCACCAGGTCGTATCCGTGGGGCATCGGCTCGGCGAACATATCGCCGGCCACCACGTCGATCCGGTCGCCGAGAGCGGCGGCCTCGACGTTGTCCCGGGCCACCTCGACGGCGCCCTCCAGGTCGAACACCGTCACCTTCAGATGCGGGTGGGCTCGCGCCAGGGCGATCGCGTTGACCGCGTCGCCACCGCCGACGTCCAGCACCTTGGTCACCGACCGGTAGTCCACCTGGTGCACCAGCACCGGGTTCGACAGTTCCGACCAGGCATGCATGCCCCGGTAGAACCGGTTCCCCAGCTCCGGGTTCTCCTCCAGCCGGGTGTAGAGATCGCGCCCTGTGCCGGGCAGGTGCTTCAGACCCAGGTTCTTGCCTGTCCGCAGCGACTCGGCGTACTCCTGCGCAGGCAGATAGGACACTCTCTGCTGGAAGTCGATGATGCTGCGAATATGAGGCCATGTGCCGTCGTCGATCGCGGCACGCAGTGTCTCGCTCGGCGTGTACCGGTCGCCCGTGCGCTCGGTGAGACCGAGCGCCGTCGTGCCCAGCAGCAGTGTTCGTGCGGACTTGGGAGGCAGCCCCAGCCCGGTGGAGACCTCGTCACTGCTGGAGGGGCCGTTCAGCGTCAAATACTCGAACAGCTGTAGTTCGGATGCTGCTCGCAGCTGCTGGAAAGCAGCGAATCCGAACAACACCGGGACGAGCGAACTGAGATCAACCGGCTTCCTCATCAGGCGGCTCCCAACAGGGTGGTGTCGTATTCCTTCAACGTGTTCCTCCGGCAGTCGTGTTGGCGTCACGCGCCGCGGTCAGAGGGTGTCGCCGGTTCTCGGCGGCGACGCGG
Organism: Streptomyces thioluteus; assembly: GCF_039535865.1. Lineage (NCBI taxonomy): Bacteria > Bacillati > Actinomycetota > Actinomycetes > Kitasatosporales > Streptomycetaceae > Streptomyces > Streptomyces thioluteus. The sequence goes on along the minus strand of NZ_BAAAXZ010000072.1, from coordinate 20,159 downwards.
CGCGAGCGCTGCCTAGAGACGGGTGCGGAAGGTCCACAGCTCGGGGAAGAAACGGTGCTCGTTGATCTCCCGGAGCCAGGACGCGCCGTCGCTGCCTCCCGTCCCGCTCTTGCCGCCGATCATCCGTTCCACGACGAGCAGGTGGGCGCCGCGCCAGTACGAGAACTGGTAGGCGACCTCCAGCAAGGACTCCGCCAGCCGGTGCTCGTCGGAGTACTTGTGCGGATCGTGGTAGATCTCCAGCCAGACGTCCTCGATGAGGGGGTCCGGCTCGTGCTGCTGCCACGGCACTTTCTCCACGCAGCGGGCCGGGACCACGAAGCCCCGCCGTGCCAGGTAGGCCAGTGTGGCGTCGTACACCGAGGGCTTGGACAGCTCGATGCGCAGTGACTTGTAACCGTCGGCATAGGCCGACTCCACGTGGTGGGGTGGCCGGTTGCCCATCGCGAACTCCAGTCCACGGTAGGCGAAGGACTGCACACCTGAGGCGTCGTTCAGCACGTGCCGGAAGGCCACGAACTCGTCGACCGACATGCCGTTCATCGACTCCCAGCAGGCCACGAGCACCCGCTGGGTACGGGTCGCACGCATCAGCGCGACGCAGGCGCCGACCGCGTCGTCCTTCTGGAGCGCCTGGCGTGCCTGGTCCAGGTCGTCGTACACGGCACGGAACAGCAGCTCCTTGACATGACTGATCAGGAGGAAGTTCAGCTCGCCCGGGCATTGGTGCGCGGCTGCTGGAGCTCGTGCAGTTCATCCATGCGGGCATAGGCGACGTATTCATGTGCCCGGGTCATCGTGCCTCCTTCACTACGTCGGACAGGTGGTGGACCGCGTGCCGCACCTGCTCGCGCGTCACGTACAGCGGAGCGAAGGCGAAGCGGACCAGGTCCGGCGGCCGCGAATCGACGAGTACGCCGCGCTCGGCCAATGCCTCCTCGACCCCCTCGGCGCCCGGAATCCGCAGCGCGAGGTGCCCGCCCCGGCGGTCGGCGTCCCGAGGAGAGACGAGCTGCTCCAGCAGATCAGGGCGGCTCAGCTCAAGGCATTCCAGGAAGAACTCCGCCAGCTCCCGGCTGCGGCGGTGCAGCGCGTGGATGCCCACATGGAGCAGAGGATCGAGGGCGTGGTTCAGGGCTACGAGGCTGAGCAGCGGGGGAGTGCCGGTGCGCCCTCGGTCAATGCCGGAAGCCGGCTCGAACGTGGGCGACATGGCGAAGGGCCGGGCGTGCCCGTGCCATCCGGACAGTGGGAGGTCCACCGCCTGCTGGAGTCGGAAGGGGACATACAGGAATGCCGGCGCCCCTGGGCCGCCCCCCAGGTACTTGTATCCGCACCCGACGGCGAGGTCCACGTCGTTGGCGTCGAGATCGACCGGCAGCACGCCCGTGGCGTGGCTGAGGTCCCACACCGAGATCGAGCCAACGGCGTGGCACAGCGCGGTAGTCGGCCCGATCCCGCGCCGCTCCCCGGTGCGGAAGTCCACGGGCGCGGCGACCGCCGCCGCCACCCGTGTGCCGTTCTCCTGCAGAAAGAGGTCGAAGCCCCCGCCAGATTCGGTGACGACCTGGCGCCCCAGGAGCCGGGCCACCGAGTCGGCAATGTACAGATCGGTGGGGAAGGAGGACGTCTCGACGAGCAGCACGGGCCGGTCCTCGCGCAGACGGCACGCGGCGATCAGCGCGTTGAACAGGGTTGTCGAGGTCGTCTCCCCGGCCACCACGATCTGCCCGGGCGCCGCGCCGAGCAGGGCCGCGAGTTTGTCCCCGATCGTCCGGGGCAGGTCCAGCCATCCGTCGCGAAACCAGCCCTGGACCTGACGCGCGGACCACTGGCCGTGCACGACGTTCTCCAGCTCGCCGGTCAGCCCGTCCCGCGGCGGGCCCAGCGAGTTACCGTTGAGGTGCACCTTGCCGTCGGTGGCGAAGCCGTGCGCGGAGGAGAAGAACGGGTCGAGACCTTCGCGGCACCGCGCCTTATCCTGAGGGTGGTCCCCGCCCGTGGGTCTCGTGGACGTGCTGGACTCCGGCTGTGTCGTCATCCCCCGGTCACCCTCCGGTCGTCGTCGCTGCCGTCCCCGCCGACCCAGACCCGCGCGGTGACCCGCACCTCGGCGGTGCCGCTCCGCACCGAGCCGGTGGAGCGCAGAACCGACTCGGTGCCGCGCCGCGTCACTTGGCGGATCGTCACCGGCGCGTTGCTGCCGTCGCCCAAGCCCAGTGGGACGAGCCCGAGCGCGGCCGCCGCCGGGAGGCATCCGGGGTCCTCCGGGAGCCCGAACCCGGGAGCGAACACGCGCGCCAGGATCTCCCGGTGCTCCGGGTCCCATCGGAAGAGCGTGAGGTCGGTGAGACCTAGCTCCGCCATGGCGCGCGGCGTCCGGAGCGGGCAGAGCCCGAGGATCGTCGGCGACCCGGAGGAAGGTGAACCCCTGCTGATCCCGCTCACCCGAGGAATGCCGCCGTAGGAACCGAACACGGCGGGATCGGCCGGAATCTCATGGTCCACGACCGGCCCGCTGAACGGTACTTCGACCACGTGGCCGTCGGTCCGCAGCCACTGGTATCCGGCCCCGGCCGTACGGCCCACTTCACCTGGGTCGAGGTAGCCCCTGCTGACCAGGAGGGCGGCCACGCCTGCCAGCGAGTGTGTGCCGAACGGCGTTTCTCTCCGCCGGTGTTGAAGATCCGCGACGCGAAGGTCCGCTCCGCCCGGGAACACTCGCTGACCAGCGCGCTCTCGACCGCCTGGTCGGTCGTGCAGGCATGCGCGGCGGCGTGTGCGACCGCCTCGTCGTCGCAAGGGCCGTCCGGCACGAGCACGTTGAGCACACTGCCTCGGCCGGGGGCGGTGCCGAACATGTCCACCGTCGTCACCTGCATCGTCCCCCCAGCAGCTGCTTTTCGGCGAAGGCGACGATGACCCGTTCGTCGCCCTGGTACGGAGGTTCGGGGCGGGGCCAGTGCACGACGAAGTCGGTGAAGCCGACCTCCTCCAGCTCACCGGCGGCGTCCTCGTAGGCGGCCAGCGACTTGGTGATCCCGCCCCACTGCGGCATCGGCCACGAACAGCCGGCGCAGCGTGGCCGGATCCCGGCCCGCATGCTCGCAGGCCGCGTCCACCCGGTGCATCTGCTCCCTCAGCACCGGCATGACCTCGCGCAGTTGCCGCATGCCGAAGTCGGCGGGCGGGCCGGAGGTGATCCAGTACTGTCCGAAGCGCGCGGTGAGCGCCATGCCCCGCGGCCCGGTCGCGGCCACCGCGAACGGCAGCCGCGGCCCGTTTCCGGCACGCGGATGGAAGGCGACCCCGGACGCGGTGTACCAGGGCGACGTCGCATCGACGTCGCCGCGGACGAGTACGGCGTCGAGCAGCTCGACGAACACGTCGAACCGGTCGGCGCGTTCCCGTGGGCGAAGTGGTGTGCCGCCGAGGACCTTCGCGTCGTAGCCGGGGGCACCGGCGCCCAGCCCGCAGATCAGACGCCCTCCCGCGATGTCGTCGACGCTGACCAGGTCCTTCGCCAGCACTGCGGGGTGGCGGAAGTTCGGGGTGGCCACCAGCATGCCGAGCCCGATGGTGTGGGTCACCATGGCGGCGGCGGTGAGTGTCGGGATCGAGCCGTACCACCGGCGGTCGGCAAGCCAGCGCCACATCAGGTGGTCGTAGGTCCAGGCGTGGTCGTACCCCAGTCGCTCTGCGACCCGCCAGCGTTCGGGCCGCCGCTTTCCACTCGTGCTCGGGGAGTAACACGACGCCGTGCTTCATGCGCCGACGCCCTGGACCTGCTGTGCGGTCACCAGCCCGATCGCCTCGTCGAGGGCCCGGAGCGCGCCGGGGACCAGTGTCATCATGAGGCCGCCGGATTGCCCGGTGACGACCGGATGATGGTGACCCCCGACGTTCGGGTACAGGCCGTTGCGTGCGAGGTCCGTACCCACTCCGGCGACGCGTGCGCGGAGCTGATCGACGAACTGGACGCGGCTGACCGGGCGGCGCACCGTGAGGAAGAAGTTGTCGTACAGCTCTTCCTTTTCCCGCGAGACGGTCACGCCCGCCGCTTCTATGGACTGCTGGAGGAGGGAAGGCCCGTCCGGCACGAGATGGTCGGCGATGTAGTCGTGGGTCGCGGCGTTCCGCGCCACGGCCTTGCCGAGAGCCTCACACGATGGATCGCCCTGCCAGGGCAACTTGCCCCGGAAGATGCGGCGGACAGGCCGGTAGTCCGGGGCCCAGGTGCCACTGATCGCCGGGTGCTGGAGTGCCATACGGCGCCGGATATGGCTGTGGTAGTGGCCTCGGGGCACCGTCGACGAGTAGATCAGCATCGCGCTGTACGCATCGACGCAGGCGGCCAGCAGATCCAGTTCAGGAGGGCTCGGCACCGTGTCGGGGGAGTGCCCGACGACCTCGTACATCGCACGCCACAGAGCAAACGAGAGCTGGTGCCCGACGATCCACCGGTACCAAAAGGTCCGCTCCACTTCGACCGGATGGGAGCCGAACACGTTGTATTCCGGGACGGCTTGGTCCATTGCGCCACTGTCGAGCACCTCGTCGGCCGCCGGTTCGAACTCGTGGCCGGCATCGGTAGGAACAGGGGCCGTAACTGGAGTACTTGAAGATCGTCCTGGCGGGATCCCGTCCGCCGTCCCCGGGCGTCGTTCACGATGCCTCGCCCGAGAAGTGGATGAACTCCATTTCGAGGCCGTTGGGGTCCAGGATGTAGAGACTCTGCATCCCGTCGTCGTCGGTCACTATGTCCGACGGTTGCTCCTCCCGGCTCCACCTGATGTCCTGGCGTTCTTCGCGGAGCCGCAACCAGCGGTCGCGAAGCACGACCAGGTCGTCGTGGCTGTCCACGGTGATCCCGATGTGCTGGAACTGGTAACCGAGAGGGTGGGGCCCCTGCCGGGTGTGACCGGCCCGGTCGAAGATGTGGAACCGCACGTCCCCCACTTTCAGTTCGATCAGCTTCCTGATCCCGGGGAGGCGCGAGTGGGTGAGCGGAGAGAACCTGGTGAGCGACCACTCCGCCGTAGCCCCGAGGAATTCCCGGTACCACGTGATCGTGGATTCCACGTCATCGGTCTGTATGGCGACGTGGTGGAATTTAGGGGCGATGGCAAGCGTGTTCATCGGTGCCCTTTCGTCGCGAAGAGTCGGCTGGCGCATCCGCCCCTGCCGCAAAGCTGGCCGGTGCCTTCGGAACCTTCACGATGAGGCGCCCAGGCCGGCATGGAAATGTTCTTTCGCCGATGGCGTCCGAGACAATCAGAGGATGTTCAAGACAGTCTCAAGTCCCTGTAGGGCGTCGTTGTTGCGCGATCTTCGATCGGATGTCCCGCTGATCCGCGCAGCACCGCCGTGCGGTGGTCATCGGGACACGGAGGGCGAAGAGGGAGCGTCGCCGGCCGCGAGTGCTCCGGTGACAATGCATCCGTGTGCCCCGGATGATGCTCCGTACCCGGCCCCAAGTGATTTAAAAAACCTCTGACAGTAAGTTTAGGGATCTCCGAAGGTTTTCCGTGCCGCCCCCGGCTACGATTCTCGGCGGTAACGGAAAACGGCAGGACAAGTGTTGTCCGACAGGGAGGGTCGAGACGCGCATGACGTGTGGAAGTCATCGGCAGTCGAACCGGCATCACAGGTCAGGAGAATGAGAAATGATTCGCCCGGATTCCCCGGGGAATGCCGAAGTCACGGGATTCGATCCGGTCGAGCGACTCTGGGTCTCGTCCCGGGAGCGCACGACGAGTGAAAAGGCCCGGCCGTTCGCCGCCGTACCCGCCCTGGAGGGTGATCTCCTGGTCGACGAGGCTTCCCGGCAGGCGTACTCCACCGACCTGGGCAACATCACTACGAGCAGGCCTGGTGCGGTGCTGCTGCCCCGCTCGGCACGGGATGTCGCCGCGCTGGTCCGCTTCTGCCGCGCACACGGCATCACGGTGTCGGTCCGGGGCCGGGCCAGTACGACCCTCGGCCAGAGTCTCTCCGACGGACTGGTCATCGACAGCCGGTCCCTCGACCGCATCCACTCCATCGGTTCCGGCATCGCCGAGGTTGATGCAGGGGTCCTCTGGAAGGACCTGGTCACCGCTGCCCACCGGCACTCGCCCGAGGCTGACGCCGCCCGTGGTCACCGCCTACACCTCGCTGAGCGTGGGCGGCACGCTCTCGGTCGGCGGTCTCGGCGGGATCGTCGGCGCGTTGCACACCGGCCTTCAGGGCGACCACGTACGCGAGTTGGAAGTGGTGACGGGCACGGGCGACATCGAGCGCTGCTCCGCGGATCACAAGGCCGACCTGTTCGAGGCGGCCCCTCGGCGGCCTCGGCCAGTGTGCTGTGATCACCAAGGCTGTCCTCGAACTCGTCCCGGCGAAGGAACGTGCCCGTACCTACACGCTGGGCTACACCGACAATGCCGCGTTCTTCCGCGACCTGCGCATGCTCATCGAGCGGCCGTGCATCGACCATGTCTACGCGACGTTGCAGCCTCCGGGCGCCGAGCCAACACACCAGCTGTACGCGACGGTTGTCTACGACCCCGCCGACCCGCCCCGTGACGAGGTGGCGGTCGAGGGCGTGTCAGCCCCGCCGGCCGTCGAGGACAGTTCCTACCTGGAGTACATCTCCACGATCGACCGCCTCGTCGACCAGATGCGGGACACCGCGGACTGGGACATGTTCGCCAATCCCTGGTACGACGTGTGGCTGCCCGGCAACGCCATGGAGGACTACATCGCCGAGGTTCACCCGACACTCACCGAACTCGACCTGGGGCCCTGCGGTATCAGCCTCATCTACGCGCAGCGGCGGGCTCACCTCGGCAGGCCGCATCCCCCGCGGCCGGAGCCGGACGGATCGCCATGGGTGTACGTCCTCGACGTCAACACCACGGCCGGCTCCCGAACGCCTGACCCGGGGTACGTCGAGGAGATGCTGGACCGCAACGACCGCTGGTTCGCCCGGGCACGCGATCACTATGGCGCCGTGCTCTACCCCATAGGCTCCGTGCGGTTCACGGCGCAGGACTGGCGCGCCCACTTCGGTGACGCCTGGCCCGCCTTCAGCGCCGCCAAGAAGCGCTACGACCCCGATGGCATCCTCACGCCGGGCCCCGGAATCTTCCGGAACGGCTAGCAGTGCCGTGGCCGCGCCTCACGGCTCCTACCCGAATACGTCATACGAGCAGTTGGGAGTAGCTGCATGCTGCCGTCCAAGCCGGAACTCCGTGGCACCATCGGTGCCGTCGCCAGTACCCATTGGCTCGCGTCGTCCGCGGCCATGCGCATCCTCGCCAACGGCGGCAACGCCTTCGACGCCGCCGTTGCCGCCGGCTTCGTCCTCCAAGTGGTGGAGCCGCACTTCAACGGCCCCGGCGGGGATGTGTCCATCCTGGCGCACCAGGCCGGACACGACGACGTCCAGGAGATCTGCGGGCAGGGCCCCATGCCGCAGGCCGCTGACATCAAGGCCTTCGAGCGGCTCGGCCTGAGCAGCATCCCCGGCTCCGGACTCCTGCCCGCCTGTGTGCCGGGCGCGTTCGGGGGGGTGGATGCGGCTGCTCTCCGAGTTCGGGACTATGCGCCTCGCCGATGTCCTCGAACCGGCGATCGGCTACGCGTCGGACGGCTTCCCGCTGCTCCCCGAAACAGCACTGGCCATCACCACGCTCGCCCCGCTGTTCCGGGACGAGTGGTCCGGATCCGGCCGGGCCTACCTCACCAGCGGCCCGGCCCCCGCGGTCGGCAGCCGGTTCGCAACCCCACGCTCGCCCAGACCTACCAGCGGCTGCTGAAGACCGCCGAGTCCGCGTCGCCGGACCGCGAGGCGCAGATCGAGGCCGCCCGTTACGCCTTCTACCAGGGCTTCGTGGCGCAGGAGATCTCCGACTTCCTCGCCTCGGGGCCGATGCTCGACGCGACCGGCCTACGGAACCGGGCACTGCTGACCGGGGAGGACCTGGCCCGCTGGGAGCCGACTGTCCAGGCCGCGACGAGCCGTGCCTACGGCCCCCACCAGGTCTTCAAGCCCGGGCCGTGGTCGCAGGGTCCGGTGTTCCTGCAACAGATCGCGTTGCTGGAGGGGTTCGATCTGCCGGCCATGGGACAGGGCAGCGCCGACTACCTGCACACGGTGGTGGAGTGCACGAAGCTCGCCATGTCCGACCGTGAGGCGTGGTACGGCGATCCCGCCTTCTCCGATGTGCCGCTGGACACCCTGCTGGGCGAGGAGTACACGCGGCAGCGGCGCGCTCTGGTCGGTGATTCCGCTGTGCTCACCCTGCGGCCGGGTTCCCCAGATGGACGCACCCCGTTCATCCCGTCCCTCCCCCACGCCGGACGACACTGAGCCCGACTCCGAGGTGATGTCCCAACTGCGCAACGGCCTTCCGACCATCCTCCGGGCCACCACCGCCAAGGCCGACACGTGCACAGTCACGGTGGTAGACCGGTACGGCAACGCGGTGGCGGCGACGCCCAGCGGCGGCTGGATGAAGAGCTCGCCGGCCGTCGGCAGCCTCGGATTCCCGCTCGGCACCCGCGGCCAGTCCATGTACCTCGTCCCCGGCCACCCGAACTCGCTGGAGCCCGGGAAGCGGCCACGGACGACGCTCAGCCCCACCATCGTGCTCCGGGATGGCAGGCCTCTGCTCGCCTTCGGAACCCCCGGCGGCGACCGGCAGGACCAGTGGACGTTGCAATTCTTCCTCAACGCGGTCGAGTTCGGGCTCGACCTCCAGCACTCGACCGAGACCACGGCCTTCCACACCGACCAGGTCCCCGCGTCCTTCACCCCGCACGCCTACCGCCCCGGGGTGCTGGTGGCCGAGGAGACCTGCGACCCGGAATCGGTCGATGCGCTCCGGCGACGCGGCCACGAAGTCGAACTCGTGCCGGCCTATTCGCTCGGACGGATCTGCGCGACCGGGCTCACCCCGGACGGGGAGTTCGTCCGCGCGGCGGCCAGTCCCCGTGGGCGACACGCGTACGCGGGATGCGCATGAAATCCGACTTCCTCCCATCCCTGAAAGGACGGTAGCTCGTGACCCTCGTCAACGGCATGCCACCGGTCGTCGAGTTGCAGGACGCGGAACAGCGGCGGGAATGGCAGAAGTTCACGCTGTCCGACCTGCCCGAGATGATCAGTGCCATGCACGTCTGCCACGCGGTGCACGCGTTGTCCACCCACACCGCTGCTGGAGCGGCTGCGCAACGGGCCCCGGCAGCCCGGCAACGGCCTGCTGGACGGGATCACCCCGGACATCGGGGCCGGCCTTCTGCGCTACCTCGTGAATCGTGGCATCCTTCAGATCCAGGGTGAGGAGTACTTCCTGACCCGGCTCGGGGAGTTCCTCACCACCCGACATCTCGCTGGCCCGCCTCGGGATCTACGTCGAGGCCTACGGCGGTGGTGACCAGCCGGATCGGTGAGCTGCTGACCGGTGAGGCGGTCTACGGCAAGGACGTCGTCCGTGACGGAGGTGCGCTCGGGGCGCACTGCGCACGCTGTTCTCCTTCTTCCACACACCGGTCGTGCTCCAGGCCATGCAGGGCCGCAAGGTCAAGCGCATGCTCGACGTCGGCTGCGGTGGCGGGCAGTTGATCGTGGACGCCTGTCTGCGTGACCCGTCGCTCACAGGCGTCGGCATCGATATCGACCGGAACGCCATCGCCTGGGCGAACGATCTGGCCCGGCGGTCCGGGGTCGCGGACCGGGTGGAGTTCGTCGTGGGGGACGCCTTCGCCCCCAAGACCTGGCCGGCCGTCTGCACCGAAAGCCGACGGTCTGTGCATGATGAGCGCGCTGCACGAGCACTTCCGGCATGGTGAACAGGCCGTCGTGGACCTCCTGGACGAGATGGCGACGATGCTGCCGCAGCTGAAGGTCCTGCTGATCGGTGAGCCGGAGCTGCGTTTCGACGGCCGGGAGAACGACGACGACTTCTTTCTGATCCATGTGCTGAGCGGACAGGGCCTTCCCCGGGACCGGTCCGCATGGTTCGAGGTCTTCGAGAAGTCCCGCTTGCAGTGCCGTCAGGTCTACACCCCGCCCCGGCGCAGGCCCCCGAATCTGCTTCTACGACCTCGCGGCGCGGCCGAGCTGAGCGCCGGCGCCGATCAGAGGCACCCCGGCCTTCCGCGCGCCCTCCGGACCGCTACTCACACCATCGGGAGTGAGCCCAGAGATGACCACAGCCCCGTCGGGCCTGGTACCCAAGAGCGATGTGGAACTCTTCTCCACCGCAACGCTGATGGACCCGTATCCCCACTATGCGGCGTTGCGCGGCCTCGGCCCTGCCGTCTACCTGACCCGGTACGACCTCTACGGCCTCTTCCGGTACGAACACGTCCGCCCGGCCCTCGTCGACTGGGAGCGGTTCAGCTCGGCCGAGGGCGTCGCGATGAACCCGAGAACGAACGAGCTGATGGACGGTTCGATCCTCGGGATGGACCCGCCGCGGCACAAGGCGGTACGGAAGGTCTTCGACGAGGCCCTCCGCCCGAAGTATGTGCGCCAGGTCGCCGGTGACCTGGCGCACCTCGCCGGGAAGCTGGTCGACGACCTTGTACGGCGGGGGCAGTTCGACGGTGTCCGGGACTTCGCACGCAAGCTGCCGGTGGACATCGTGCTGGACCTTATCGGGTTCCCCCGTGACGACCAGCGGGAGGAGATCCTCGACTGGGCACTCGGCGCGTTCAACTTCATGGGACCCGCCGGTGACTTCCAGGCCTCCTCGCTGCCCGACGTGCAGGACCTGATGCAGTACCTCACCACCAAGGCGACGCCCGGGAAGCTGCTCCCCGGCAGTTTCGGCCAGATCGTCTGGGCGGCCGTCGAGCGCGGTGAGATCACGGAGAGCGAGGCGCTGATGACGATGAGCGCCTACGCGTGCGCCGGGGTGGACACGACCATCGCCGGTATCTCCAGCACCTTGTGGCTCCTTGCGCGGAACCCGGATCAGTGGTCGGACGTCCGCCGGGACCCGGAGGCCGTCCCCGGTGCGTTCCTCGAAGGACTGCGCATGGAGGCCCCCGTCCAGTCGTTCGCCCGCGTGACCACGTGTGACGTGGAGCTCGACGACGTGACGATCCCCGCGGGCGCCAGAGTGGTGCTCTCCTACGGTTCGGCCAACCGGGACGAGCGCCATTACCCGGCCCCCGACTGTTTCCGGGTCCGCCGTAACCCCTCGGACACCGTCGCATTCGGCCTCGGCGTCCACAACTGCCCCGGTCGTGCGCTCGCCACGATGGAGGCGCACGCCCTCTTCCGCGCGCTGGCCGAGCGGGTGGAGAGGCTCGAGCTTGCCGGTGAGCCCACCCGTAGCCCGAACAGCATCACGCGGGGCCTCGACACACTGCCGGTCCGCGTTGCCTGACGCCCGCCATTCCAGCCGGGATCCGGCGGCCGAATGCGTCCACGTTTCAGATACGTCAGAGGAGAGTGTGATGTGCGGAATAACCGGCTGGGTTGATTTCGACCGCGATCTGACCACCGAGGGCCACGTCGTCCAGGGGATGGTGGACACCCTGGCCCTGCGTGGGCCGGACGACGAAGGGGTGTGGCTGAGTCGGCACGCGGCTCTGGGGCACCGGCGCAAGGCGGTGATCGATCCCGCCAACGGTGCCCAGCCCATGGTCACTCCCGAGACGACGGCTGACGGAACGCCCGTGGCCGCTGTCTGCTACAGCGGCGAGGTGTTCAACTTCCAGGAACTCCGCGGAGAACTCCAGGCGCACGGCCACGAGTTCCGCACCCGGTGCGACACCGAGGTGGTTCTCCGGGCGTATCTGGAGTGGGGGCCGGACTTCGTACAGCGGCTGAACGGCATGTTCGCCTTCGCGATCCGGGACGACCGTACCGACGAGGTGCTGCTGTACCGCGACCGCCTGGGCATCAAGCCGCTGTTCTACTACCCGACCCGCAACGGTCTGCTCTTCGGCTCGGAGCCCAAGGCGATCCTCGCCCACCCGGAGAGCAAGGCCGTACTGTCCCTGGACGGGCTGCGGGAGATCCTCTCCTTCCTCCGTATCCCGGGCCAGACGCCCCTGGAGGGGATGTATGAGGTTCGGCCCGGTCACCTCCTCCGGGTCGGCAACGGCCGGCGCCGTGAGGAGAAGTACTGGGAACTGTCGTCCTGGGAGCACACCGACGACAGGGCGACGACCGTCCGGACGGTGCGCGAGCTGCTGGAGGACACCGTGGCCCGGCAACTGGTGGCGGACATCCCGCTGTGCAGCCTGCTGTCCGGGGGACTGGACTCCAGCGCGCTCACCGCCCTCGCGCAGAACGCCCTCGACCCCACCGGGGACCGGCAACTGCGGACCTTCTCCCTGGACTTCGTCGGCCACGTGGAGAATTTCAGGCCGGAGCCGCTCCGCGCGGATCCGGACGCGCCCTTCGTGGCGGAACTGGTCGGGCACGTCGGGACCAGCCACCGGAAGGTGGTCCTGAACACCGCGGCGCTCACCTCCCCGGACACGCAGTCCGCGGCGTGGAAAGCCCTGGACCTGCCCTATGGCATCGGGGACCACGGCCCCTCGATCTACTTGCTGTTCCAGGCGATTCGCGAGGAGTGCTCCGTCGTCCTGTCCGGCGAGGCGGCGGACGAACTGTTCGGCGGATATCTGTGGTTCCACGACCAGCGGGCCGTACGGGCGGACACGTTTCCCTGGCACGCTCTCGGAGACAAGACGGTCGAGGAGCAGTCCACCGCCTTCCTCAACCGTGACCTGGCCCGGGACCTGAACCTTTCCGAGTACATCACCGATCAGTACCGGACAGCCCTCGCTGAGGTCCCGCGTCTGGAGGGCGAGAGCGACACGGAGCGTCGGATGAGGGCGGCCACCTACTTGAACCTGACACGGTTCCTGCCGATCAACCTGGACCGCAAGGACCGGCTCAGCATGGCCAATGGCGTGGAGGAACGCATCCCGTTCTGCGACCACCGCCTGGTCGAATACGTCTTCAACGTGCCCTGGTCGATGAAGACTTTCGACGGCCGGGAGAAGAGCCTGCTGCGTGCGGCGACGGAGGACCTCCTGCCCCGGTCGATCGTGGAACGCCGCAAGGCCCCCTACCCGTCCACCCAGGACTTCGGCTACGACCTGGCGATGCGTCAGGAGCTGCAGAAGATCGTCGCGGAACCGAACTCGCCGGCGCTGCCGCTGTTTGACCTCGACGCGGTGCACGCACAGCTCGACGAGTCGCCGGGCGAGCCGTCGTCGATGACGAAGCGAGCGCTCCGGGACGAGACTCCTGTGCGGCTCAACTTCTGGCTCGAGACCTCCCATGTGAGCCTCGATCTGACGCACTGAGCCCCCGGATTCCGGTTCTCTTGCATGCGACGCCTCGGACACGGTGCCCCACGGCGTAGTTCGATGACCGATTCCCATGTCATGAACCCGGACCGCAGTCCCGCAGAAATCGAGGCCATTTTCCGACCTCATCGTGCCCTAAGGTCCTGAGCACGCCGCGGCACAGCATCCAGATCCGGTCAACCGACCCTGTGCGGGCGGCGATTGATCCGGTCGACCGTCACGTAACGCAACGGGCCGCGGAGCGCAGCAGCCCAGGAGCGCTCCAAGAAGTCAGGAGAGTTGATGAGCACGTCGAACGCGCACCCGGCGAGGGTGGATTGGTTCGAGATAACCGCCACCGAACCGTCGCTCAGCCGGACGTTCTACCGGGAGCTTTGCGGCTGGGATTTCGCCTCGTCCGGGAGTGGGGGACGCATACTGCACGATCACCGCACCCGGCGCCGGGACGAGCATGGGGGCGCTGCGCCGCGGCGATCAGGACGCGCTGTGCATCAGCGTCCTGTGCCCGGACGTCGCGGCTGCGGTCCGCGCTTTGGAGCCGCTCGGCGCCACGCTCGCCGAGGGGCCCGGGCGCACGCCGGCGGGCGACGTCCATGCGGTGGTCATCGACGTGCGGGGAAACCGGCTCGGGCTGCTGGAACCCGCGGCCCCGAGCATCCCGGCCGTTCCCGGCGCGGCACCGGGCCTGAACGCGACCGCGTTCTTCGAGATCGGGACCACCGACTTCGCCGCGACGCGGAAGTTCTACCAAGAGGCGTTCGGCTGGACCACCGAACGCGACGAATCAGCCGAAGGCGTGGCCTACTACAGCATCCTGGTGCCCGGACTGCCGGGTGAGATCGGCGGCGTCCTCGACCTGTCCGGCATGGACGGTGCGACCGACTACGCGATCCCCACGCTGCGTGTCGCGGACGTCCCCGGAACTGCTGGAGCGCGTCGCGGCGGCCGGCGGAAGCCGGCTGATGGGACCGGTCTCCGACGCCAAGGGCCTGGTGATCGGTCAGTTCCTCGACCCCGTCGGCAACCGGTGGAGCGCGTTCGCCCTGCCGACGGCCAAGTGAGCGCCATGCCTGTCGCCGTGTATGTGCTGGGGATCGCGATCTTCTCCCTCAACACCACGGAAATCATGGTGGCGGGACTGATCCCGGGGATCTCCGGCGAACTCCACGTCTCCGTCGCCGCCGTCGGGTACCTGATCTCGATCTACGCCTTCGGAATGGTCGTCGGCGGCCCGCTGCTGACCGTCGCCATGCGCAGGATCCCGCCGAAGCGGTCGCTGATCTGGCTGCTCGTCGTGTTCGTCGTCGGCCAGATGATCGGCGCACTGGCCCAGGACTACTGGGTGCTGGTGGTGGCGCGGGTGCTGACGGCGCTGGCCGCGTCGGCCTTCTTCGGGGTGGGCGCCGCGGTCTGCGTACAACTCGTCGGCCCCGAGCGCCGTGGCCGGGCGATGTCGGTCCTCTACGGTGGCATCACGGTGGCTCAGGTCGTCGGTCTTCCCGCGGCGACCGTCATCGAGCAGCACTTCGGATGGCGGGCAAGCTTCTGGATCGTCGACGCCCTGGCCCTGCTGTGCATCGTCGCGGTCGTGCTGAAGGTGCCGGGCGGCCGGGAGAGCCAGACGCTCGACCTCCCCTCGGAGATGCGGGTGTTGCGCAACGGGCGGCTGTGGGGCGCGTATGCGACCAATGCCCTCGTCATCGGGTCGGCCGTCACCGGGTTCAGCTATTTGTCCCCGGTCTTCACTGACGCCGGCGGCTTCTCGTCGTCTGCGGTTCCCGTGCTGTTCGCCATGTACGGTGTGGCGACCGTGGTGGGCAACACCCTCGTCGGGCGCTTCGCGGACCGCTACACGCGTCCCATCCTGCTCGGCGGGCTCATCGCACTGACCATCGTCCTCACCGGTTTCGCGCTGGTGCTCCACCACCAGGTGCCGTCGGTCGTCGCCACCGCGCTGCTTGGACTGGTCGGGCTGCCGCTCAACCCTGCGATGGCCGCCCGCGTCATGTCGGTGTCCAACAACGGCGCACTGGTCAACGCTCTCAATGGATCGGCCATCAACGTCGGCGTGGCCATCGGGCCTTGGCTCGGCGGTCTGGGCATCGATACCGGGATCGGCCTGGCCGCACCACTGTGGATCGGCGCCATCATGGCGTTCGTCGGGGTGCTGACCCTCGCCCCGGACTTCCGGCAGCGTGCCGCGCCGTCCGGTCAGCCCGTCCCGGTCGCGTCGGCACCCGCCACCAACGATGCCGGGAGGTCGCCCTGATGTGCTGAGCAACCCCCCACTCCGCATTCGGTGTTCCGGTTCCTCCGACGAAAGGACGACCGTGTCCCGGCCGACGCAGAACGAGACGAAGGCCGCCGTGGCCGAGGGCCTCGCGCCCCACGGTGGGATCCAACAGCTGTCGGCCGCGGCGGCACGGGACCGGTTGGTCGTCGTGGGCGCGGGCGCGGTCGGCGCCGCAGTGGCCTGGGCCGCGGCGCGGGAGAAGGTGGCCGGTGAAGTGGTGCTGGTCGACCCCGACCCCGGCTCCGGGGCATCGCGCGTGGCCGGAGGCATGCTCGGGCCGGTCACCGAGGCGTGGGCGGGGGAGCCCGAGATCCTCGACCTGGGTTCCGCGTCGGTGGCGCGCTGGCCTGCATTCGCCGAGGCGGTGGCGGCGGACGCCGGCCGCCCGGTGGGCCTGCGGACCGAGGGCATGCTCCAGGTGGCCCTCGACTCCGCCGATGTCGCCTCTCTGGAGCGGATGGCGAAGCACTTCCAGGACCGGGGACACCACGGGATCGAGCTCCTCACCGGGGCCGAGGCACGCCGCCGTGAGCCCGCCCTCGGCCCGTCGGTGCGCGCGGGCCTGTCCGTCCCCGGCGACCTCGCCGTGGACCCCCGCACCCTGCTTGTGGCGCTCGCCGCCGCCGGCGCGGCCCGGGGCGTGGTGACCTGCCGCGCGCGGGTCACCCGAGTGGTGGACGACGGCGAGCGGGTGACCGGTGTCGAGGTCGAGGGCGGACAGCTCGCCGCCGACCGCGTGGTGGTGGCGGCCGGGGCCTGGTCGTCGGCGCTGCACCCGGTTCTTGCGGACCGGGTGCGGCCGGTGAAGGGCGAGATCATTCGGATCCGTGCCCGGCGGTCGTCGCCGCCGCCCCCGGTGCACACCCTCCGCACGGCGGTCGAGGGACGGCCCGTGTATGTGATACCACGCACCGGAGGCCGGCTGGCGGTCGGGGCGACACAGTACGAGGCCGGTTTCGACCCCGACGTGCTCGTCGGTGGGGTCCGCAACCTGCTCGCCGACGTGGAGAAAGCGCTTCCCGGCATAGGTGATTACGCCCTCGAGGAGACCGCTGCCTCGTTCCGGCCCTGCACCGAGGACAACACACCACTGCTCGGCCCCGTCGGCCCGGAAGGCCTGTTCGCGTCCACGGGGCACGGGCGCAACGGGATCCTGCTCACTCCCCTCACCGCCGAGGCCCTGACCGCGGTGCTGCGCGGCGAAGGCCTCCCCGGTGTTGCCGAGCCCGCGGCCGCGGCCCGGGCCACCGCCTGCGTGTGACATCGGCTGTGCGGCTGGTGTGAACCGTAGCCGGCCCCGGGCTGGTGTGCTCCGGGCACCTCGCGCAACACCCCATCCGGCACCGGACGTTCCGGCGCCTTCGACGAAAGGACGACAGTGACCGGGCCGACGCAGAAAGACACGAAGAAAGCCTTCGACGACGGCCTCCCACCTCACAGCGGTATCGATCACGTCATCGTCGTGGGTGCCGGGCTCGCCGGCCTCGGTGCCGGATACGAACTGATCAAGCAAGGCACGCGCGTCACGGTGCTCGAGGCATCCGACCGCCCCGGCGGCCGGACCAGGACCCTGCGCGCGCCGTTCTCCGACGGCCTGTACTCCGAGGCCGGCGCGATGACAGTGACGAACCAATGCGATTACACCGTTCGATACCTGCGGGAGATGGGTCTTGAGACCGAGCCCAGCGACCTCGTGGACACGGATTTCTCGTACTACCACGGCGGTGTCCGAATACGGCCGGACAAGACGGCCGACCATGCCTCCCTTCTCGGCCTGAACCCGACGAGAAGGACTGAGCATCGATGAGATGGTGGCCAAGTACTCACAGGGCCGAACAAGGAGATCGGCCCGAAATCCAGTCGCCGACCTGGAGCATGTCTCCTCAACTCCTGGAACTCGACCGCTGTCGGTCCGTGAAGTGCTCGAGGAACGGGCGCCTCCGCCGCCGCCATCGACCTGATCGAGCCGCTTCTTCCTGGAGTATGCGCGGGGAGAAACTGGGCTCCGCGTCGGCGAGGGCGTGGGCCCGCTACGAGTCGGGTCCACGGTCCCTACTCGACAGGGATACCGAGTGGAGCAAGATCAAGGGCGGTACCGATACGCTCGCCCGCGCGCCCTGGCCGGCAGATCGCGTGACCACGTCGTCTACCGGCGCCCTGTGGTGCGGATCGCGCAGGACGATCATGAGGCACAGGTGTACTTTCCTCGATCGCAACCGGCTCGCAGACGATGACTGCGGACCGCGGTCATCGTCACCAACTAGCGCCGTTCGCGCGGATACGGCGCATCAACCTTGCGATGGCCGGTCTGTCAGTGGAGAGACGCGTCTGCGCCGGCTGCGATATGCGTCGGCCAGCCGTATCTCCCTCAGATGCGTCGGCAGTTCTGCCGGAGAAGGCAGCTGATGCTGTCCACGGACGGCCCGATCGGCACGGTGCGGGACGCCACGCCGCGGCGGACGGAGGGTCGGAAGATCCTTGAGTGCTGGACCAGCGGCTGGTCCGCCCAGGCGGTGGCGAGCATGGGCCCGGAGGAGCGGATCGATTTCGCGCTCGGCGAGATCGAGCCGATCCTCCCCGGGGCGCGGGAGAACTTCGAGCTGGGGACGTCGATCGCCTGGGACGACGAGCGCTACATCGAAGGCGCGTACATCCTCCCGGAGAGGGGGCACCACGAACTCATGGAGCACGCGCGGCGTCCGGAGGGTCGTATCCACTTCGCCGGTGAGCACACCGCGTACGAGCCCAACGGTGGGTCCATGAACTATGCGCTGGAGTCGGCGATCCGGGTGGTCATCGAGCTGTCGGGCGCGTGATGCTGCCGCTGCCGGGAGGCGGGACGGGGGGTCGGTCGCGGACGAGGTGGGCTCCGAATTGCCGGAGTGCCGCGCGGAATTCCTCGGGTTCCTCGACGGTGAACTCGACGTCGAGGAAGGCGAGGGCCGGTAGCAGCCACTGCCAGCAGTCGAGCATGAGCACGGCGCGGGTCCCGCCTCCGGCGGACGCGGTGAGAACGACGTCCTGCCGGGTGAACGCTTCGGCCACCGCTGTCATGGGGGCGTCGATGGTCAGCACCACGCGCTGCCGGTGCTTGTTGATGCCCTCGCGGAGGTAGTCGATGCCGGTCCCGGCCGGCAGCGGGCGGAGCGAGAACCTCCGGCTCTGTGACCGGAGTTCGCTGAGCCGGTCAAGGCGGAACACACGCCAGTCCTCCTTGTCGATGTCCCATCCCAGCAGGTACCAGCGCTGGTGAAGATGGACGTGGCGATGCGGCTCCACCAGACGAGTGGTGGCCTTCCCGGTCGCCCCGGTGTAATGGAAACGTCACGATGTGCTCGTGCGCGATCGCCTCGGCAAGCGTGCTCATCGTCGCGGCACTGGGGCTTGGGGCGGGCGTCGGCATCGTCTCCAGGCTGGCACGCAGCGCGGCCACGCGAGGGCGCAGCCGCTTGGGCAGGTACTGGTCCACCTTGCCGTAGGCGCGGACGGCCCGCCTCGTCGATACTGCCCTCGCTCGCGCTGCCGGTCGAGCCGAGAGCGGCCAGGCCCAAGAGGGTCGCAACGGCCTCGTCGTCGTCGAGTAGCAGCGGGGGCATGGCCCGCCCGGCCACGAGCCGGTAGTAGCCGCCCGGGCCCGGTTGGGGTCTCGACCGGGTACCCGTAGTCACGGAGCCTGCTGATGTCGCGCCGCAATGTGCGCGGGGGAACGTTCAGCCGGGCCGCCAGCTCCTCACCCGTGAACCTCTTACCCGACTGCAGTAACGCCAGTAGTGCGAGGACCCGTTGCATGACGTCGGCCACGTCCACAGTCTCGCAGAAATCGCGGCCACTTTCCGGCCGCGTCCTGTCCTAGGGTCCTGACCATGCCGCAGCACAGCATCCGCATTCGGGGAGCCCGCACCAACAACCTCCAGCACCTCGACATCGACGTGCCTCGCGCGCACGTCGTGGCCTTTGTCGGAGTGTCGGGCTCGGGCAAGTCGTCGCTGGTGTTCGACACGATCGCCGCCGAGGCCGGCTACCAGCTCAACGAGACCTACCCACCTCACACCCGCAACCGCCTGCCGAAATGGAAGCGTCCAGAGGTCGGTCACATCGAAGGGCTGTCCCCGGTGGTGGTGATCGACCAGCGGCGGCTGGGCGGGAACGCCCGCTCCACGGTCGGCACGATCACCGACATCTGGACCTACCTCCGGCTCCTGTTCTCCCGGGTGAGCACCCCGCACGTCGGTGAGTCCACCTGCTTCTCCTTCAACGACCCGGCCGGAATGTGCTCCACGTGCTCGGGCCTCGGCGAGGCTATGGCCAGCGCCGTCGATCGCTTCGTAGACCTGGACAAGCCCCTGAGCGAGGGCGCTGTACTGCTGCCCGGGTTCGCCACCGGCGGCTACTGGTACTCCCACTTCGCCGACATCGGAGTGTTCCCTCTCGACACGCCGCTGCGCCACTGGACCCAGGACGAACGGGACGCGCTGCTGTACGGCACCGGGTCCGCGGGACCACTGGCAGACGAACTTCCCAAGGACTATGAGGGTGTTGC